>JAPDJO010000015.1 GCA_029259115.1 Thermoplasmatota archaeon
AAAAATATATAAAAATCTGATTGGGATGTAGCTTTGATGGAAGATAACGTAATCAAAATTCCAAAATCACTCTATATAATATCTCAAAGCGATGTGATTTATTTTCTTCTTTCCGTTCTCTTTGCTCTGTTGCCAATATTTGTCGTTGTTTATCTTTTCCTCTATCGCACTATCGTATCTTCGATAATGGGAACAGAAATCTTGAAAATTATATTTTTAATATGTTCTGCCTGGATGATTTTAACTATTTTATTTTTTTACCCATTTCCATCATCCTCTGCTGAAAGATTTATCAGGAGAATCCAAAATCGTCCGGTTAAAAGGTGGATATTGAAAAATGTTAATTGTCCTTATTGTGGAGGGGAATTAAAGGCTAAACGATCTTCCAAGAGTGACGAATTTTTCTTCCATTACGAATATTTTTGTGGAAAATGTGGCAGGAAATTTAAGTTGAAATCAACGGAAAGAGAATTGGAATGGAAGATGGTATCTATAACTTAATCATCTGCAGAACGCCAGATTCGAATTATATTGTCAATTCGTATTAAGCACAGGTACAAAATCAAGTTCTTCTTAAGAGAGGAGATTAGTAGAAAAATGAGACTATCAGAGATTCATTTAGTTTCTTGGAGTGATATGCGAGTTTTGAACTAAACGATATTCTTCGCATATCTCATACTTCTTCTACTTTCTTTGGATAATTCACCTCCTATCTACAGATCTCTACTGGTCACTGGATCATCACATATTTACTATGCATTACAAACTACTTTTTATCAAAAAGTATTTAAAATCAAAAAGGAATCTAGAATTTAAGGTGATAGGGTGATGGAAAAGGAAATTGAAGAGAGAATTAAATTGCTGGAAAAATTGGGCGGGATGATAAGAGAGGAAGCAAAAGCATATGGGATTATAAATGCTGTGTGGGGTCTTGCTATAATCATTGGTTTTTTGATATTTCAGGTTATAGAACTCCTTGCCATACCTTGGTACTATGGGCTTATTATCCTGATTATATCTCTATCTTTTGCATTCATATCTACTCCCCTACTTAGGAAAAGGATCGAGAAGCAACTTGGTTATTCTGGTGAAGGATGGTTAAGTGAAAGGATAAAGAGGAGCTGGCTTGCAATTGCTATGGTTGGCGGAACATCCTACATGCTTGTATTCTGGAGTCCTCCCGTGAGTAAAGTTATCCTAAATAATCTTTCGTCCGCAGAGATATCAGGGTTCATCCTGATGGGATGGCTCATCATAGATGGTATCGGGAGTATGGTTCAGGGTATAATTTCTGAGTCCAAAGCCTATACCGTAATAGGTGTATTAATGGTCATCTCTGCTATAATTGTAGCCAATGTCGGCTTCATATATGCATGGTCTGCATTTGCACTCACGTATGGACTCGGATATTTAATTACTGGTCTAAGAGACTATGCATCTTTCAAGAGAAACATAAAGGCGGGTGCAAAAGTTGGATGAACTGGAAAAGTTGGCAAAATCTCTTACAGGTCTGGACAAAGTACTTCATGAAAAAACGAGGTTGGCCATATCTACAATCCTATTTCACAGAGGAAAGGTCGATTTTAATACCTTAAGAAGATTACTGGAAACGAGTGAAGGAAATCTAGCAACACACTTGAGAACGCTTGAACAAGCTGGTTACGTAAGGGTTGAAAAGAGATTTGTCGGAAGGAAGCCTCAAACCCTATATGAACTTACCAACGAAGGAAAGAAAGCCTACAGAAACTATCTGGGTAGCCTTGTAAAGATCTTCCAGATTGAAAGTGAAAGAACTTGTTAATCTGGTGTCATTCCAGTCGATTTTTTTCAAATAATCCTTTTTATTGTTTTCCTCGTCCCTTAACAAACTCAAAAAGCTAGATAGTTTCCGAGCAAAATTGCACCAAAATTTATATAGAGATATTTGTATTGCAGGAATCTCAAGGAGATAGTATGGCTAGGATTCACGCAAGAAGAAGAGGAAAATCCGGATCAAAGAGAGTGCCTAGAGATAAGCATCCAGATTGGAGTGCATTGAATTCCAGAGAGGTTGAAGCGAAGGTTGTAGAGCTTGCAAAAGAAGGATACTCGGCAAGCCAGATTGGGATGATACTGCGAGACCAGTATGCTGTACCCAGCGTTAAGGCTGCGACAGGCATGAGTGTACTTCAAATTTTAGAAAAAAACAAAGTCGCTCCAGAGATACCCGAAGACTTGATGAGTCTGATAAAGACTGCCTTATCCATAAAAAAACACTTGGATGAACACAAGCACGATTACAAGAACAAGAGAAATCTTCAGTTGACAGAGTCCAAGATTAGAAGATTGGTGAAGTATTACAAGAGAATAGGTAGATTGCCTCAAGACTGGCATTACGATTTAGAATCTGCCAAACTTTTGGTAAAGTAGGATGAATATAGAGGATTACTTGAAAAAATCTGTAGAGAAGTTAAGATCTTATCCAAAGTCTACCAGAATAAGGATTATATCCCACTATGATACCGATGGCATATGTTCTGCAGCCATTTTAGTAAAATCTATCGAGAGGGAAGGATTTGACTTCCATGTATCGCTGCTGAATCATCCCTTTAGGGAGGAATTAGAAAAGCTAGGGAAAGAAGAGAATGATCTGATAATCTTTTCTGACCTAGGAAGTGGACAAATAGATCTAATAAAGAATCTAAACGTTGATTCCATAATCTTAGATCATCATCAGCCAGAGTATAGAGATCTGATTATTGATTCCATAATTCAGATTAACTCTAACCTTTTTGGTATAGATGGAAATTTTGAGGTTTCTGGCGCAGGGCTATGCTATCTCTTCGCAAGAGTGTTGAACAAAGAAAATGTAGATCTTTCCGTTTTTTCTCTATTAGGAGCAATAGGAGACAAACAAAATTTGGGAGGGTTTAAAGGTATAAACAAGGAGATTTTTGAAGAAGCTAGAAAGAATAATTTGATAAAAGTGAGTAGAGCATCTTTGAAGATTGGAAATGGAGAGTTAGTTGATGAAATAACAAATTCGGTGGATCCCTTTTATCCAAGATTATCAGGTAGAATAGAGGAGGTTGAAAACCTTCTTGATAGAGTATCTATTCCAAAAGAGAGTAGATATGGAGATCTTAACAACGAGGAAAGAAAGAGGTTACATTCATTTTTGATGGTAAGTTTACTAAAAAACAGGATAGAGCCTGAGGTTGCAGATGAGGTAATAAAAGAAAGGATAGTATCAGATAAACTGCCCATGAATTTTGATATCATCTCAGAAATGATAGATAGTTGTAGCAAGAGCGGAGATCCTGGCTTGGCTCTCTCCTTCTGTCTTAATCCTGAAAAATTTTTTGAGATAGTTAAGAATAAAAGTGAAGAATATAAGAGAAAGATTTTGGAAAAACTTGTAAGATTAGAAGATGGAGATTTGGAAGAGAGAGAAAATATGGTTTATTTCCTGTCAGAAAGAGCATCTGAAGGTAGCTATATGAGTGGAATAGTTTCCAATTACTTTGATTGTAAAGCCAAACCTGTATTCTCCTTCACAAAAAAGAATGGAAAGATACACGTATCATGCAGAGCAAGAAGGAGAGCTGTAGAGCAGGGTCTAGATTTGGGTTATTTGATGAGGGAAGTTGCAGATAAATTCGGCGGAGCAGGTGGAGGTCACAAGATAGCGGCAGGCGGAACATTTGAAAATACATCTCTAGAGGAGCTAATAGAGTTTATAGATAGCATGTTGGGAAAAAATGAGAGTTAGATGCAAATTGGAATTGAACTATAGCGACGCAAGATCTGCAGAGATAATCTATAGATCTGTGAAGGTTGATGATGAGAGATTTGTTAAGTCTTCTCTAGATGGAAATAAACTAATTGCTGAGATTGAATCCGATTCTGCAGGTTCTCTACTGCATACTCTAGATGATTACCTAGCTTGCATATCCATAGCGGAGAAGATTTTGGATAAGGATTAATATACCTCTTTCCTTTACGAGGATTATGAGATTTCATCTAATAGCAAGATTGAGTCTCAGTAAGTCGGTAGATGGAGATGTGATATCAAAGGAGGTAGAAAATTTTAACAGATATTTAGATGAGAGGAGTAGTGATGCAAAGATCGATAGTTGGAGTATCAAAGAAAATGTTCTCGAGTTAAGCATAGTATCTGGAACAAAGAGGAGGGCACATGATATTTTACTCAATTTTAGGAACGTTCTATCAAAAAATCTGGGGAAGAGTTACAGGGTAGGAGTAAGAGGAATAGAAGTTGACCTATATGAAGTAAGATTTTCCCTGGATAAGAAACCACTACGAGACATATCTATACCCTTTGCTGATCTAGAGATAAAAGGAAATAATGTGAGGATGATATTAAGAGAGACGTCAGAGGAATTTCTAAGGAAGAACTATGTTGATAGAATGATAAGGTTGGTAAAGGAGAAGGTTGAGAATCAGTACTATGAGGGAAAAAAGGAGTTTTGGAAGCTCATATGGAGATCTGAAGAAAAGGAGCCGGTATGGAATAAAGATCCTACTGAGGAGATGATAAAAAGAGGGTGGCTCGTTCAAGGCCCAACAAAGGGAAAATGGTTTTATCGCCCTCAGTTAGCAGCTATAATCAGAGCAATGGAAAAGATAGCTATAGAAGAGGTACTGAAACCCCTGGGCTTTCAAGAGGTTATAGAGTCTCACATAGTTCCCTTCGAGATATGGCTCAAAACAGGCCACCTAGAAGGTATGCCTGGAGAAATATATTATGTATGCGAACCTAGAACAAGAGACATAGCAGAATGGGAGAGATTCATAGATCTGGTAAAGATAACCCGTGAGATACCAGAGGATGAGTTGAGAAGAAATATATCCTTACCAAAGGCAGGAATATGCTATGCCCAATGTCCAGTCATATACTGGTCTCTGAAGGGAAAAACACTAGCCGATGATTCTCTCCCCCTTCTTATCTTCGATCGAACAGCAATATCTGGAAGATATGAATCTGGAGGTAGACATGGTATCGAAAGGGTTGATGAGTTTCACAGGATAGAACCTGTTTATATAGGAAAACCTGAACAGTTGATAGAACTGAGGGATAAACTGATAGAGAGATATAAACGCGTTTTCAATGATATTTTGGACTTGGAATGGCGCATGGCGTGGGTTACGCCTTGGTATCTGCAGCAGGCTGGAAAAGTAGAGGTCGAAGAAGGTTATGGAGAAGGTGTCATAGGAACAATAGACTTTGAGGCTTGGTTACCTTACAGAGGAGATAGAGAGAATTCGAAATGGCTTGAATTCCAGAATCTCAGTATTTTAGGAGACAAATATGTCAAAGCTTTCAATATAAAGGCTCAGAAAGGCGAGCTATGGAGTGGATGTTCTGGTATTGGATTAGAAAGATGGGTTGCTGTATTTCTAGCTCAAAAAGGTCTAGATCCAGAAAACTGGCCTGAAGGTTTTAGAAGATATCTGAATAAACTTCCCGAAGGAATCAAAACCTTGTGATCATTTCTCGTATCCAAATGCTTTGAATGCAAAATCCCACTCTTTTCCTATCTTTCTCCTGGTTTCCTCGTCTATCTCATAGCGATGTGGTTTATAATCCTTATACTTGCTGAGAAATCTTTCAAAATATGGTTTTGCATCCTCAAACCATCCTAATCCAAGTTTATCATAGACCTCTTTCAATGTTTTTACCGGAGATTTAACAAAATCTTCATATCTTATCTCTACGAGGTTATTCTCATCCACACTTTCTTTCTCTCTAAGATATCTCTTGTAAAGTTCTTTGTAAAAGTCTATTATGAATTTGTCCAGAAATTCTCTATCTACCATCTGGAGGGAGAATATAGGGATTATACTGTTGTATAGTCTCCATGTCGAGAGATAGACATGATATGGATTTCTGTAGATATGGATGAATTTGATGTTGGGAAAGGTTTCAAGGAGGAGTTTTATCCTAGCTGTATTGACCAAACTTTTTAGTAGTATTGGCTTTCCACCATATTTGTAGGCTATCTTCTTTAGTAGATATCTGTATATCTCTTTCCATCTCTCTTTTGTATCGTTATCAACTCCATCGAACAGAACGTATCTTCTGAAGTAATGATAGATGTTCTTGGGGAAATACCAGCCATGATAGAAGGAGTATGGAGAAAGATTTGCTATTGCATACTCATCTTCATAAGGTAGTCTAGATCTCATCTCTAGATCATCCATTGGTCTTTTATCAGGAAGATGTTGATCTACAATGTTATCTAGAAGTTTATCAAAGCTTAAAATGATCCATGGCGTCATCGTTTCTCTGGTTGAGACGAAAGATAGATTTCTATCCTGGCCCATCAGATATTGTAAAAACGTCGTTCCACTTCTGAAGTGACCAACTATACATATTATCTGAGGTATTTCTGTTTCTTTGATTTTCTTGTCAAACTTTATTTTCTCATATATTCGAAGTGGAGAGAATATTGTTACTAGCAGCGATACATACAACAGTCTGGGTATGAATCTCCAATCTACAGAAAACCTATTCCATGCTAGGAGTCTGAGTAGATTTGTTAGAGAGGTTCCGCCTAGCGGCTGCATCTTGGGATTTAAATAGAAAGACTTATCAAATTCTAATCTTGTCATCATTAGAGAATCAATAAAAAGCTTAATAAACTAAGCACTTTTTCCTTTAGGTGGTGATCTAGATGCCGTGGTTGGCGATATTGATAATAGTAGTAATATTTCTCTTGCTACTGCTGGCATCTGCAATAAAGATACTACCAGAGTATCAGAGAATAGTTGTCTTTAGATTAGGAAGGCTTTTGGGAATAAAAGGACCGGGTCTCGTTTTCATAATACCGATAATAGATCAAGTGGTGAAAATGGATTTAAGAGAAAGGGTTAGGGATGTGCCAAAGCAGAGAGTTGTTACCAAGGATAACGTAACGATAGATGTTGATGCCGTTGTTTACTACAGGATCGTTGATCCAGATAAGGCAGTGGTCCAGGTTCAGAGATATGATGCTGCAACAGATCTGCTAGCTCAGACTACGCTAAGAGATGTTCTTGGAGAGGTTGAGTTAGACTATCTTTTACAGAACAGAGAGGAGCTCAACAAAAGGATACAATCCATACTCGATGCTGGAACAGATGCATGGGGAATAAAGGTTACGAGAGTAACCATAAGAGATGTTGTTATACCGGAGCAGATGTTAAGAGCTTTAGCAAAGCAAGCAGAAGCAGAGAGAGAAAGGAGATCCAGAATTATCATGGCTGAGGGAGAGTATCAAGCTTCGAAAAAGATGGCTGAAGCAGCGAAGTTCTATGAAAAGGTTCCAGCAGCTCTTAGGTTGAGAGAGTTACAAACCTTAGCTGAGATAGCCAGAGAGAAGAATCTCATAGTTGTACCATCTGGAGATATGGGAACAGTTACTGGACTGGTAGAAGCTATGCTCAAGAAGAAGAAATGAAGAAACATCTATACATTCTTCTATTTTTTATTATCTTGTTTTTCCTGCAACCTGTAAGCGGCGAGAGTAATTCAGTTTTAGTGGTAACAATAGATGGTCCAATAACTCAAGCAACTGTAGAGTTGATTAGAGAGAGTTTAGATCATGCTAAATCTTTAGATGCCCAAGCTATAGTGTTGCAAATGAATACGCCAGGCGGAGGGTTAGATGAAACTGAAAAGATTATAGAGATCACAACATCAAGTGAGATACCTTTTATAGGCTATGTTTATCCCAAAGGGGGTAAAGCATGGTCTGCTGGTACATATATACTAATGAGTTGCCAGATAGCTGCTATGAGCAATTACAGTGTTATCGGATCATGCCAGCCTGTGGAGATAACTCCTTATGGATATAAGCTAGTGAATGACTCAAAACATATCAATGCTTTAAAGGAGAGGATAAAGAGCTTAGCAGAGATGTATCATAGAAATTCAAGTGTTGCTGAGAGATTTGTTACAGAGAATCTCAATTTAGAAGCTAAGAAAGCTTTAGAGCTTGGTATTATAGATGTTGTTGCCGATAGTATTAACGATTTATTGAAGAACATAGACGGGAGAAATTTTAGTGGAATTGTATTGCATACAAAAAACTCTACCATTGTATATCATCGTTCTTCTATCAAGTATCACATCATCTCTATACTTTCTGATCCCACGATATCGTCTATATTGCTTATGCTTGGCATATTTTCCCTGATATTTGGAATATCTTCACCAGGTTATGGAGCCGAGGTTTTTGGGGTCATAGCCATAATCTTAGCTTTATTTGGTATGGGGTTCTCGATACCATATCTTAGCTTGATACTAATAATCATTGGCTTCATTATGCTGATAATAGAAATTCATGTAACACCGGGATTTGGAGTTATAGGGATTGGTGGGATAATCTGCATAGTTTTAGCATCTATACTTTTAGTTCCCTCATATCCCACCAGAAATTGGCTCGTATCAATAGATTATCAGACTTTGCTCTTGGTATTTGGTATAGTCCCATCCATCCTGGTAGCATCTTTCTTTTTATTCGCTCTCTATAAGATAGTAAGGGTAAGTATGAGAAAGCCAAAAGTAGGAGTTATGGAGGGAGAGCTAGCAGAGACTCTAGAGGAGATTACACCAAATAAAACCGGTTTTGTAAAATATAAAGGCGAATACTGGTTAGCAAGATCGAAGGAAGGGAAGATTCCAGCAAGGGAAAAGGTTATAATAGAGAAAAGAGATGGTAATCTACTTATAGTTTCTATCAAGAAAGAGGGCAAAGATTAATCTACCCCTCTCATTTACCCCTTGAGGATGAGCGAAGATATCAAAGCAGTCTTCCTCGGCGGAGGAAGCGAGGTAGGAAAGCTTGGCCTAGTCTTAGAGATAGAGGATATCAGGTTACTACTAGACTATGGTATATCTCCAACAAAACCGCCTTCCTATCCGATGGAAGCTCCTCCTGTTGATCTTGCTCTTCTAACTCATGCCCATCTAGATCACTGTGGAATGTTTCCTTATCTGGTAAAAGAGCAAGATGTTCCTATATGGACCACTGATTTAACAAGAGAGGTTAGCAATATATTACATATTGATTCTCTCAAGGTTGCCAAAGTGGAAGGCTATGCTTATCCTTATGATAAAGTTGATGTGAAAGAGGCTTACCATAGAGTTATACCAATAAAACCCTTTGAAACTAGACCAATAGGCGATCTAGATCTTAAAACATATCCAGCTGGACATATACCTGGATCCCTGATGTTCAAAATAGAAAACTCCTCTAGGAGCATACTCTTTAGTGGAGATATAAACACGATAGACACTAGACTCTTACTTGGAACGAAGCCTGTGAAATGCGATATCCTGTTCCTCGAGGGGACATACTCTGGGAGAGATCATCCTGACAGGAAAGAACTAGAAAAGGAATTTATAGATACGATAGATGAGGTTGTAAGTAAAGGAGGTATAGCTATTATTCCTGTCTTCGCTGTCTCAAGATCCCAAGAAATAGCCATGATTTTGAGTAACTCTGGTTTTGATGTGTGGATGGATGGGATGGGAGAAAAGATAGCAAAGATATTTCTGAGATATCCAAGATATCTAAGATCTGAGAAAAACTTGAGGAAAGCTCTATCAAGAGTAAGAATGGTGAAAACCTCTCAGAACAGGAAACACGCCTTGAAAGGAGAGGTTATACTGACTACCAGTGGAATGCTTGATGGGGGTCCTGTGTTATGGTATATAGAGAAGTTAAGGAAGGATCCCAAAAGTGCAATTCTCTTAACTGGTTATCAGGTCGAAGGGACAAATGGTAGACAACTCCTGGATAAAGGCAGCCTAGATTTCTATGGCGTGAGCCAGAAGGTTGAGTGTCAAGTATATTATTTCGATTTTTCAGCCCACGCTGGTCACAAAGAGTTGGTCAACTTTGCTAAAGGATGTTCTCCAGAAAAAGTAGTTTTATTCCATAGCGACAATAGAGAACCATTAGCTGAGGATCTAAAGGATTTTGCCGAGGTTATAATACCTGAAAACGGTAAACCATTCAACTTGTAGGAGGTCTTTTTATGAAGGAACTAAGCGATGTTGAGAGATATGAATTTAAGAAAAAATTGGAAGAGATAAAATCTTGTAAGGGTCAGCATACCGAGCTCATTTCCCTCTATATTCCTCCAAATAGACAAATATCTGATGTGATGTCATATCTCAGAAATGAATACTCACAATCAACAAATATCAAATCTAAAACAACACGAAAAAACGTACTTTCAGCCATAGAATCTATAATGAGTAGATTGAGATACTTTAAAAAACCTCCAGAAAATGGTCTCGTATTCTTTGTTGGTCATAAGTCTATAGGAGCTGATAAAACAGAGATGGTAACATATGTTATAGAGCCCCCTGTTCCTGTTCAATCTTTCATTTACAGATGTGATTCCTCATTCTATACGCAACCTCTTGAGGAAATACTTACAGAAAGAGATGTTTATGGGTTGTTTCTTATTGATAGGAGAGAATGTACTATAGGTATTCTGAGAGGAAAGAGGATAGAGCTCATAGATTATTTGACATCTAGAGTTCCAGGAAAACATGGAAGAGGTGGACAAAGTCAAAGAAGATTTGAGAGGTTAATAGAAATTGCTGCCCATGAATGGTTTGAGAAGTGTGGAAAGAAGATCAGTGAAATCTTCCTGAATGAGAAAGACTTGAAAGGTATATTCGTTGGAGGACCTGGACCTACAAAATATCACTTTGTTGAAGGAGATTACTTGCATTACGAGATTAAGAACAAAATCATTGACATATTTGATACAGGGTATACAGATGAATCTGGGTTGAGAGAGCTAGTAGAGATAGCTTCGCAGAGGATGGGAGATTTAAAGATTTCTAGAGAGAAAAAGATTATGAAGAGATTTCTCAAGGAGATAACAAAGAGAGGAAAATCACTTGCAGTTTATGGAGAGGAAGATGTAAGGAAAGCTTTAGAAATGGGGGCACTGGATACTCTGCTCCTATCAGAAAATCTGAGCAGATATAGAGTGAAGCTGGTCTGCGATTCTTGTGGTCATGAAGAGGAGAGGACTTTGAGCAAAAGTGAAATAAAAAGCATAGAGAGAAATCCTCCAAAGTGTAAAAAATGTAATGGAAATATGGTGATAAAAGATAAAATCGATATGATAGAGGAGCTTTCCAAAAAGGCATTAGAGATGGGAACAAAGGTCGAACTCATATCTAGTGATAGCGAAGAGGGTGCTACATTGCTAAGTACATTTGGTGGTATCGCTGGGATATTAAGATTTGAGGTTTAAATTTATAAATATGTCATCTATAAAAACCGATGATTTTATAAAGGAAAAAAGCCATTTAATCTAATTGGTAATAACCATGAGCAGGGAAGATTTCAAATCCTTTATACCTGCTGAGCAAACGATTCCCGAGATGACTCTAAGAGCTGTTTTGATCGGTGCTATTCTTGCTGTCATTTTGAGTGCTGCAAATGCCTATCTTGGGTTGTATGCAGGAATGACGGTTTCAGCGGTTATTCCTGGAGCTGTGATGGCATTCGCAATATTGAGACCTTTCAAAGGAACCATCCTTGAGGTTAACTTGGCGATGATGGGAGCTGCATCTGGAGAAGCTCTTGCGGCTGGTGTTATATTTACGATTCCAGCGCTAATAATCTTAGGAGAATGGAGTAGCATCCATTACCTCGAAACCGCTCTGATAGCGATGATTGGAGGTGTTCTCGGAGTTCTTTGGATGGTTCCTCTCAGAAGAGCTCTGATAGTCAAAACAGATTTACCATTTCCTGAAGGTGTAGCTGTCGCTGCTGTCCTGACTACAACTGTAGGGGGCAAAAAGGCAAGATCAAAGGGATCTGGCATAAGCGCCGCTTGGCTTCTGGTAGGTGCTTTGCTTGCTGGTCTTTACAAGTTTGGGCAGGTTTCTCTTAGGGCTTTTAAAGGGATGGTAGAAGGCGTTATAAGTGTAGGAAAATATACAATAGATGGTGTAGACAGAGAAGGATGGATGTATGGTGGTTTAGCAACATCACCTGCCCTTTTGGCTGTGGGATGGATCATAGGACCTAGGATTGCTTCGTTTGTTTTAGTTGGAGGTCTCATTGGATGGGTAATTATACTTCCTGTAGCTGTTCTTATGGGAGGATGGCCAGCAACGATAACAGATCCTCTTGAAGGTGTATACCACATATGGAAACATCAGATAAGATATATTGGAGTAGGAGCGATGCTTGTTGGAGGACTATGGACGATATGGAAACTTAGATCTAATTTGGCTGCAGGTATAAGAGAGGCTGTGCATGGGATGAAGGCAGGAGTCGAAACAGGCTCTAAAAAGAGAACGGATAGAGATCTCAACATGAAGACTGTATTTCTACTCATAGGACTGATGGTTATACCCACATTTTTAGTCTATGTATGGATATCCAACATGTATGCTCTTTCCGGAATAATGGCGATCTATGCTGTGCTTTTTGCATTCATAGCCAGCGCAATCGCAGGATACATGGCTGGTTTAGTTGGCTCTTCAAACAACCCAATATCTGGTGTAACCGTAGCGGTTCTGCTTATAACCAGTTTAATTTTGTTTGCTGCTGGATTGGGAGCTGAAGGTATAGCAATAGCTATACTCATCGCAGCAGTGATATGCTGTGCAGCAGCCATATCTGGAGATGTCTTGCAATCTCTCGCATGCGGACAAATGGTTGGAGCTACACCATGGAGGCAACAGTTGATGGAGATAATAGGCGTAATTATAGCAGCACCAGTTATAGCGTATGTAGTACAGATGCTGGATATGGCGTTCCACATAGGTAGTAAGAATCTCCCAGCACCCCAAGCTTTCCTCATGGGAGGAATAGCCAGAGGTATATTAACTGGAGAAATGGTATGGCTTTATGTTCTGGTAGGAGCTGTACTAGCTTTTGTCTTAATTTTACTAGATATTCCTATACTGCCTGTCGCTATAGGAATATATCTTCCTTTCACCATATCTGCATCGATATTTGTTGGCGGAGTAATAAGGCACTTCACAAATAGAGTTATAGAGAAGAGATACGGAACTGCTGAGGAAGAGGAGATAAGTGACTGGGAGTTGGCGATAAAACAGACTGGTATAAAACCAAAAGAGAAAGCAATAAGAACAGGTCTGTTGCTCAGTGCAGGATTTGTGGCTGGAGAAGCGATAATGGGAGTTATCGCAGCTATGATATTCGTGAGTGGTATTCATCTAGCGATGTTTCCACAAGGACAAGAGCCGTGGTGGCCTGGATTACTGATATGGATTTATCTAGGTGCTTTGCTATTCTATATCCCACTGAGGGAGATACTTGC
>JAPDJO010000072.1 GCA_029259115.1 Thermoplasmatota archaeon
CCTACCGCCTGGACCAGTTCCCTCAACCTTCTCCAAGGATATCTTCAATTCTCTTGCGAGCTTTTTCGCGATGGGACTCGCCTTTATCTTAATCTTAGGCTTAACTCTAGCCGGAGCCTCGGCTTCCTCTATTACGGCTATAGCTTCTCCAACCTTGACAACCTCACCGGATCTCTTCAAGATCTTGACGAGCTTACCCGTGTATGGCGATTCCACCTCGAAGGTGGTCTTTTCACCTTCAACGACCAACACGGTCTCTCCCTTACGTACGTCATCGCCCTCCTTCTTCAACCACTCCACAATTCTCCCTTCTTCCATCACTGGATCAAGTCTAGGCATCTTGAGCTCCGCCATCTTCACTTCACCAACCTTTTAACGGCGTCAACGATCTTATCAGAATCAACCATATACTGCTTCTCAAGCTGCGGTGAAAATGGTATCGGTAGCGGCGGAGAGTTCACCCTAATTATCGGAGCATCTAGATAGTCGAAGGCGAACTCGCTGACGTAGGCTGAGACCTCGGCCGATATACCGCATGTCTTAACGCTGTCATCAGCTATGACAAGTCTATTCGTCTTCATAACGGATTTAACTATCGTGTCATAATCCATCGGCTGAATAGTCATCAAGTCTATCACCTCCGCGCTTATCCCCTCTTCTGCGAGCTTATCGGCCGCCTTCAAAGCCTCGATGACGGTTCTAGCCACAGCGACTATCGTAACGTCCTCGCCCTCACGCTTAACATCACATTTACCCAAAGGTATCAAATACTCATCTTCAGGAACAGGCCCCTTCAACCTATAAAGGACTCCTGATTCTATGAAGAGCACGGGATCATCATCCCTTATAGCGGACTTCAATAAGCCCTTGGCATCCTTCGGGGTTCCAGGTAAGACGACCTTTATCCCAGGTGATTGAAGGAAGCATGCGGCTAGAAATTGACTGTGTTGACATCCATGAGCTCTCCCCAAACTATATTGAGTTCTAATAACCATCGGAAGCTTCACCTGCCCCCCGCTCATGAACCTCGATTTCGCCGCATGAGTTATGATCATGTCAGTGGCGAGAGTCAAGAAATCTAAATACATTATCTCGGCCACGGGTCTAAGCCCCATCAAGGCGGCTCCGATCGCCGTTCCAGCTATGGCCGCTTCTGAAATCGGTGTGTCCAAGACTCTCTCCGGCCCAAATTCCTCTAATAATCCCTTAGTCACTTTATAGACTCCTCCGAATACTCCGACATCTTCTCCGAAAACTATCACCTTATCGTCTCTTCTCATCTCTTCTCTCAAAGCCTCATTTAAAGCCTCAGCATAACTTATCTCCCTAACGCCACTCGCCATATCTCGCACCCCCACTAACATAGAGATAATCCCACATCTCATCGAATGGCATGATCGGAGCTTCCTCAGCTTCCTTAACGGCTTCCTCTAGAATTGAAGCTATTTCCTCATCCCATCTCTTAAACTCGTCCTCTGAGATTATTCCCAAGCTCTTGAGCTTCTTGAAGAATCTGTCTATCGGATCCTTCTTCATCCAGAACTCAACTTCATCCTTTGGCCTATACCAAGCAGTATCATAGACTCCGTGTCCCTTCTTTCTATATGTCCTGCACTCGATGAATGCTGGCCCATTACCGGATCGAATATATTCAGCAGCTTTGCTGGCGGCATAATAGACTGCGACTACATCGTTTCCATCCTCAACAAGAAACGACTTTATTCCATAACATGCTCCTCTAGCAGCTATACTCTCACCGGCAAAGGACTTCTTATGTGGAACTGATAATGCATATAGATTATTCTCGCATACAAATAGTATTGGGAGCTTCCAAACCGCAGCTAAGTTCACTCCCTCATTGAATGCTCCAGTATTCACCGCTCCATCTCCAAAGAACACGGCCGCTATCCTGTCTTCCTTCCTATACTTCAAGGCCAACCCCACTCCACATGCTATGGGTATACCGCTTCCAACGATCGCCGTGGCCATCGGAATATTATGCTCAACGCTTAGAGCCGAATGCATGCTCCCACTCAATCCCTTACATGTTCCAGTGATCTTCCCGAAAAGCTCAGCCATCAATGCCTTCATTGAGACTCCTCTGGCGATCGCGTGACCATGTCCCCTATACGTCGTGACTATAACATCATCATCTCTAAGAGCTCCAATAACTCCAGCCGCAACCGCTTCCTCACCGAGATAGAGATGCGCTGGACCTATGAGCTTTCCCTCCACCAAAAACAATCTCTCAACCATCTCCTCAAATCTCCTAGCCTCAAGCATCTTCCTCAACATCATTCTCAAATCTTCTTCCTTCAGCGGGAGATCCTTGTATTGCTCTACTGGAATTTCGCGTACTACTTCGACCATTCCTTTCATAATTCTAGAAGTTCTGGAGAAGAATATCTACTTTTACTTGATATGAACACATGTGTGGGTGATGAAGGATTAAATGCTTATATAAAGCCAGGCGGCTTATCGTAATCGAGGTTATGGTATCGGTTAAAGTCGTAAATACTTCGAAGAAATTTGATGGCAAGAAAATATTGGATGATGTAACCTTCGAGGTCAAGGATGGAAGCTTTACATCGATTCTCGGGCCAGTCGGCGCAGGAAAGACAACGTTGCTTAGAATCATTGCCGGCGTTGAGTCCCCTGACAGCGGATCAGTCTACTTTGGAGGCAAGGATGTGACCATGATGCCGGCTAGAGAGAGAAACGTAGCAATGGTGTACCAAACCTTCGCGCTTTATCCGCATATGAGAGTCTTCGACAATATCGCTTCGCCATTAGCCATAAGAGGAGTCCCAAAGGTGGAGATCGAGAAGAGGGTTAAGGAGGTAGCAGATTTACTGAAAATTAGTCATCTATTATCGAGATATCCTAGAGAGCTTAGCGGCGGTGAAGCTCAGAGGGTGGCTATTGCCAGAGCTCTGATAAAGAGAGCCGATGTCTACCTCTTTGACGAGCCTCTAACCAATCTTGATTATAAGATCAGGGAGAGCATGAGAGGAGAGCTCAGAAGAATTTTTAGAGAGCTTGGAGGCACGATAATCTACGCTGCATCCGACCCATTAGACACGTTCACAATGGCTCAATATGTAGTGATCTTGCATAAGGGAAGGGTGTTGCAAACAGGGACTGTGGAAGACGTTTACCTTAATCCCAAGAACATGGATGTGAGTAGGATTCTCGCAAGACCTCCCATGAACCTTATTGATGCTGAATTAAAGATCAGTGGAGACAGGTATATCCTAGATGTGAGGGGAATTGAGATCGATGTAAGCCACTTAAAGGATCTGTTAAAGGAGGAGGAATATGTTGTCGGCGTTAGACCTGAGCATCTCGTCTTCTCAACCGGAGACGAGAAAGATGTGATCAGCTTCCCGAGCACAGTTATCGTGACGGAGATAGAAGGTTCAGAATCAATAATTCACCTGGATTGGAAGGGGTACAAGCTGATGATGTACTATCCGTATATTAGGAGGCTGGCTCCAGGAGAGCATCTTGTCGTGAACGTAAAACTTAAGGACCTCTACATATTTAGCAAGAAAAGTGGAGAATTGATAGCTAGATACTCAAGGGAGGTTGTCTGAGGAATGGTCTCTATTAGATTAGAGAACATAACCCACATATATCCAGGAGAGGTTGTAGCCGTAAGAGATGTAAGTATAGCTTTCCAAGACAAGACCTTTAACGGCTTACTCGGTCCCTCTGGATGTGGAAAGACCACCCTAATGAAGATCATCGCAGGGCTACTGAAACCAACAAAAGGTAGGGTCT
Source organism: Thermoplasmatota archaeon (assembly GCA_029259115.1). Taxonomy (GTDB): domain Archaea; phylum Thermoplasmatota; class E2; order DHVEG-1; family B18-G2; genus B18-G2. The sequence goes on from JAPDJO010000072.1 coordinate 3,784, forward strand.
ACTTCGACGATCAAGACGTGACCGACATGTCGCCGCAGAAGAGAAACATCGCCATGGTTTTCCAGTTTCCAGTAGTCTACGATATGTCAGTATATGGCAATATAGCTTTCCCACTACGAGTCAGGAAAATACCCGAAGATGAGATCAGGAGGAAGGTACATGAGGTGGCGGAGATGTTAGGTATAAAGCATCTATTACATGTTCATGCTGCAGCTCTCGATGCTAGTGGAAGACAGAGAGTTGCTATCAGCAGAGCATTGGTGAGAAGCCCTAATGCCTTTATTCTTGACGAACCCTTTAGTAACATAGATCCAGAGAGCAGGCTGGTCCTAAGAGCCAAGCTTAAGGAAATTCAGAGGGAGCTTAAGCAAACAATGATTTTCGTGACCCATGATCAAGCAGAAGCACTAACCCTATCAGATAAAATAGCAGTGATGAGTGAAGGTAAGATTATTCAATACGATAGTCCGGAGGTAATCTATGAAAATCCGGCGAACACGTTCATAGCATACTTTGTAGGGATTCCGGCTATGAACTTGATTCCAGCCAGCCTACAGGGTTCTTTCCTAGTGGCGGGAGATTTAAGATACGATGTATCAAGATATAAACATTTATTGGAGCCTAGAGGTACAGAGTTTATTTTAGGAATCAGAGCTGAGAATATAGAGGTTAGCTTATCAGAAAAAGTAGACAAGGAGTGGCTAAAGATGAAATGCTCAATGATCGAGAGTTTAGGCGCTCTATTAATATTGCATTTAGAAGGAGCAGGAATTTACGTTAAAGCCAAGGTTCGGAGGATTCCTGTATCCGAAGGAGATTCTGTCTGGATTAGATTGAAGCCGGAAAAGGTGAAGATCTTCGACAAGAAAAGTAGAGAGAGAATAATTTAGTCCCTGCAGGCTTCTAAGTCTTTTATGCAAATTTATAGAACAGCCACCCTATTATTCCTCCGATAATTAATGCCCCCCACAGTGACAATCTATAGATGGGTTCTATGGTCTTTAACCAGATGAAGCATACAGCGAAAGTCAAGACTATTCCCACGAAAACTTTCTCACCTTTCGTTAACTTCACCGGCAGGAACCCCATCATCTCACCGCCCCGAATGTTAGCGCCGTAGCGATGTGTTTCTGCAAGAAGTATATAACTATTATGACTGGTAGGTTGGCGATCACGGAGAGAGCGGCTATTTCGCTCCAGTTAACCCATATCTGAGACATGTAGTGTAGTAAGCCGCCTGTCAATGGCATAGCTGCTGGTGAGGTTGTCAGTAGGGAGGCGAAGAGCATCTCGTTCCAGGTGAATATGAAGACGAAGAGAGAGCATACCGCTATAGCTGGCCTTAATATGGGTAAGAGAATCTTCCTCAACATTTGCCAGAAAGTGTATCCATCTATGTATGCCGCTTCTTCAATATCTCCTGGAATCGCATCTATGAAGCCTTTAAGTACCCATATTACGAACGGCAAATTTCCTATGCTGTTGATGATTATTAATCCGTAGATGGTGTCGAAAAGTTTGAGGTAGGTGTAAAGAACCCAATAGGGTATTAGGAAGGCTGCTGGCGGAGCCATCCTATTTGTTAGGAACCAGAAGAGGAAGTGATTGTCAGCTTTGAACTTTAATCGTGAGAAGGCGTATGCGGCGAGAATACCTGGTGGAAGACAAAGAGCTATCTCCGCTATCGAAAGGATGAAAGAATTTCTTAGATATGCCCCATAAACATCCTCAAAAAGAGGTCTGTAATAGTTCATCCAGTTTAATTGATGAGGTATGAAGACTACTCCTCCAATTACCTCCAGCCTTGTCTTGAAGGAGGTAACTATCAGCCAGTATAATGGGAAGAGGATGAATATCAGCGTCAAGCCCACAAGGATTATAGACGCAGTTTTCTCCCAGTTGACCATTTTTCCTGCTCACCTCTTTGTGACAACCTTTAAAGTTATAAAGGTTAGTATGATGACAATGTATAGGAAGAAGAGCGCGACCGCAGCGCAATATCCCATTTTCAATTCACTTAAAGCCGTTTTAACGATATAGATGCTTAGATAGTTTGTAGCTTTTCCAGGACCTTCAGCCGTTAGAACCCATACTTCATCGAATATCCTGAGAGCATCCATCATTCTTATCAGGAATGCGATCATTATGCCGTACTTCATTCCTGGAAGCGTAATGTATCTGAAGATGTCCCAAGAGGAAGCGCCATCAACCATAGCTGAATCATAGGGTTCGGGCGGAATAGAGGCTCTTGCAGCAACTAAAACCAAAACCACGAAGGGTGTCCAGTGCCATACATCCATTAAAACCGTGGTGAAGAAGGCTTGAAGTGGAGAAGCTCCAATATCATAATTGAAGTTGAAAATTTGTTTCAGAACAAGTGGTATTGGTCCGATATCTGGTCTGACCATTAATAGCCAAATCGATCCAACAACTAAGGGCGGAATGAGCATGGGGGTAGCGAGGATCGTGCGGGTTATTCTGTTTATGCGGGTATCTTTGTAAAGTGCTAATGCGAGCGCCAACCCTAATGGAATTTCAATAACCATGCATATGGCCACGAAAGCAAACCCCTTAGCTAGGGAATCCCAGAAGATAGTGTCGAACATTAAGTGAAAGAAGTTGTCATAACCTATGAAGAGAGGGGGAACGCCTAACGTATACCTTTGGGTAGCTAGATAAGCGGCGTAAAATACTGGTAAGAAGGCATTGAATCCAACAATTATGAAGGCAGGCAAAAAGAGTAACCATGGATTAATGGTTTGTCGGGTCATTTTCCACTTCACCTAATTTTGGACGCTTAAAAAAAGTATAAGGAGTATAAAAATTTAACCAGAGAGTTTTGAGTAGTTGAGCTATTTCACCACTTAACCGGATAGCCCAGTTCTTTGAGTTTCGCGTCTATCTCCTTTGCCAGCTCCTTGGCACACTCTTCAGGCGTCAGTTCTCCTGAGACCGCCTTAGCTAGCACCGTGTAAAAGACGTACAGTAGTGGCGCGTAATCTCCGATCTCTAGCGGTGTTCCTATGAAATACCTCCGAGCAATCATGTCCCTAATTTGGGTGAATATTCCTCCGAACTTGGCGTTCAATGGATCTAGCTCCGGGCTCATCAACACGGATGTCCTTACCGTTGTGTTAATGGATTTCGCTCTATCTAGCTCATTCAGCGGCGAGATTACGAACTGGGACCATAGGAATCCCAGCTCCGGATCTGGTGAACACCATGGAATACAGTATCCGCTGATGTCGGCGTATCCAATAGGCTTAAACGGCGTCCAATACTCTCTGTCAACTGGCGGGATAGCGACCTTGAACTTTCCAGCGATCTTAGAGACCTCTGGGTTAGCGAAGGTCGATAGGAACTGCGTGTAGGTAACTGTCTGAGTCACTTTTCCAGCAGCCACCTGTTCAGCACACTCTACATAAATCCAGCCCTTAATTCCTGGTGGAGCAAACTTCAAGAGCTTTAGGAACCAGTCGATGGCTTTAACAGCAGCTGGACTATCTAAGGCGCCGCCATGCTCTGTCCTCGCACTCCAAGTCTCGGTATTGATTCCCCATCCCGGCAGTAGCTTTCTGTTATATGGGCTCAACCCCTCACCTCCAACTCCACAAGACGTGAGCCACGTCTCGAAGAAGTCGAAGCCCAAAGCCTCATGCGCCTTAGCTCCACAGGCATTGATCCATCCATATAGGTCTGGCGGCCTCGTAAAGAACTCAGCAGTGTCATAGACTTGGTCCCAATATCTCGGCGGCTCTAAGTCGTATCCATATTTGCTCTTAAAGGCTTTCTTCTCATCCGGGTCCTCGAAGAGGTCAGATCTATAAACATATGTTTTAGGATAATACTCTGCTGGAATCGTTAGGATGTGTCCCCTTGGATCGACGCAATACTCTAGGCAGAATATATCATCTGGGTTGAATCCGGGCTCTACTAATTCAGGCCTCTCTTCCATTATTTTTGTTATATCGGTAACCCACCCCTTCCTGATCCATGTGCCGACCATGTCTTGATCATCATATGTCACCGTGTAGATTCCGGTGCCCTTCTCCATATCCATTATTTCTTTCTCCATGACTAGCTCGTTAGAGGTTAATTCCCAGTCGATCTTAATTCCAGTCAGCTCCTCCCACTTCGGCCCGACAACATCCCTTAGGTAGTAGTTTGGCTCCCATGCCTGAGCTAGAATCTTTATTCTCTTACCCCTCCAAGGCTCGGTAACCTTCCTCCACCACTCCCGAAGCTTCTCAGCCATGGCTGGAGTTGGTGGGACGGTTGTAACGGTCTTAGTGACAGTTGTAGCTGCCCCTGGAGCAGTAACAGTAGTTGATTTCGTTACGGTGCTGGTAATGATCTTCTCCAAAACTTTCGAAGGCTTTGAATACCATCCAGCAGCCGCGCCAACAGCGATACCGACTATTGCAGCAGCTATAGTCTGAATCCATGCCCTCCTACTAACTTTTCCCCCTTCAGACATACATTTGTGTATAAGCAATTCAGTTATTTAAAGTTTTTATAGGGAAATACTATTTTTGCGACAAGCTTTATATTAGACTGTTACGCGACTACCTATGCTATGGATTATCCGTTATTTTTAGGCACGGATATAGGAACCTTTGGAACTAAAACTATCTTAGTGGATGCTTCTGGAAAAATTCTCGCCGAATCCTTCGTCGAAACGGATGTCATAATTCCAAAGCCCGGATGGGCTGAGCAATGGCCAGAAGTATGGCTGAACGCATATGTTAAAAGTGTAAAGGAGGTGTTGAAAAAATCCGGGGCTAATCCAAAGGATATCAAAGGTATATCGGTTAGTGGGCTCTATACGGGTTCAGGGATCCCAGTTGATAAGGATTTCAAGCCTTTGAGACCGGCGATCATATGGATGGATAGAAGAGCTGTCCAAGAAACGGAGTGGATTAAAAACGAAATTGGAGAGGAAGAGATCTTCAGGAAAACTGGAAACATAATAGATCCATTCTTTGGAATAACGAAGATCTTATGGATTAAGAGGAATGAGCCTAAGATCTGGGATAAAATACATCAGCTAGTGACATGCTACGGATTCGTAACTCATTACCTTACAGGAGTCAACTGTATCGACCACTCAAGCGCCGGTGTTATCGGCGGGATATACGATATCCATAAGAGACAATGGTCTGATGAATTTATGCGGGAGCTGGGTGTTCCAAGAGAATTCTTTCCAGAGAGGATAAATTGGTCAAAGGACATCGTAGGAGAAGTCAGAGCAGAGTGCGCTGAAAGGATAGGGCTGGCAAAAGGGACTCCCGTGGTAGCGGGTGGAATTGACGCACCAATGTCATCTTTAAGCGTCACAGCGCTAAACGATGGGGATTTAGCCTCCATGATAGGGACGTCGATGTGCAACGGCTTCATTCAAGATGAGCCCAGGCTCTCAAGGAGGCTCGTAAACCTGCCTCATGTAGCATATGATGACAAGAAGTTGTACTGCTTCGCTGGTATAATAACTGCTGGAGCAGTCGTTAGGTGGTTTAGAGATAATATTGCTCTTCAGGAGAAGAGCGTTGGAGAAAGAGCTGGAATCTCAGCATACGTCTTATTAGATAAGATGGCTGAAAAGATCCCGCCGGGAGCCGATGGAGTGATCTTCACGCCGCACATGACAGTAGGTGAGAGAGCTCCATATTGGAATCCATATCTTAGAAGCTGCGTCTTCGGATTAACGCTCTATCACACGCAAGCGCATCTCTTTAGAGCTTTCCTTGAAGGAGTCGCCTTCGCGATTAAGGATAGCATCGAAGTTGCTAGAGAAGCTGGGATTCCATTAAAGAGGGCAATCTTAGTGGATGGTGGGGCAAAGTCTCCTTTATGGAGGCAGATAATCGCAGATGTCACCGGAGTAGAGTTCACCTATATCAAAGGAGCTCCAGGAGCGCCTTTAGGAGATGCTTTAATAGCAGGAGTGGGGACAGGATATTTGAAATATGAGACGATTTTCGACTGGGTGAAGGCCGCTCAGAAAGTCGAGCCGATTAAAGAGAACATGGAGAGGTATAATGCGCTATACGAGGTGTATGTTAAGGTCAGAGATGGTCTCCAAGAATGTTATAGACTGCTGGCCGAGAAGATGAAAACTCAAGGTGATGTAACTAAGTGACGGTGATTATCAATGAGCTTACTCTCAGCTGAATGCATCTAAATCCACCTTTTTCAGCGTCATCTCCATGACTTTTTACATTAACTCATGGCTAGCACTTCCGAAGGAGGTGTTAACTCCATCTGTAGCCAAGATCCCGATCAAAACCTTTCCCTCACCATCCTCATATAAAATATCTAAGGTCTCCATCCAAGGGGATGATGGAAGATGAGGCATTCCTTAGAAGAACTTGATCATAAACTCCGCCTTCGAAGAGATGAAACGGCTCTAGGAGTACGTTGCTATTCTCCAGCCAATTAATTTCAACATGATCTTCATAGAATGTCTGAGGGCCAGACTACTTGAACCGGCTGAAATCTACTGTCGACGTATAGACATGTAACCTCGCTTGTAAATCCGATGCTTAAGATAAGAAGCGTTGCTATAAGACCAGCTACGATGATCAAAAGTAGTTGGTCTATCCAACCTGACCTATGATGGTTTTGTTAAAAATATAAGTCTTAATGCATCCTCTACAAGTTGTAGCCATATGGAGAAAATGGAAACATTGTCTAAAGATTTGGCGTAAAGGAGATTCTGAGCCTTTAGCCATGAGGTTCTCGTTAAGGTTCTTGGACGGTGGAGAAGAGGGGGGTTGCAGGTGATTGTAAAGTTCACGGCGGATCTATCTAAATTTATTTCTTCTTTAATGCCATCTCTGCAGTCCTCCTTAATTCCTCTACAGCCTTCCTATAATCACTCGACCTGAAGATGAACTTTCCAACCACTAAGACATTTGCTCCGCTTTCAACGAACTTCGAAGCCGTTAGAGTATTAACTCCGCCGTCGATAGCAATATCTACTTTTCCTCCACAGATTTTTCTAAGTTTTTTCAGCCTCCTATAAGCTTCCTCGAACCTAATCCTTCCCCCAAAATTGGCGTTGACCGCCACTAACACGACCTCGTCGACTTGATCCTTTCTCCTCTCCACATGGGTTAGGTCGCTTGAGACCGTTACTCCAAGCCCCACCTCAACTCCTTCTGAAACTAGGTAATCTATGATGGCATCCGGCTCTTCAAGGATCTCTGGATGAATGATGATCCTATCTGCTCCTAATTTCACGCACTTCTTCACAAATTCCAAGTCTGTATCTATGGATAAGTGTAGGTCTATCGGGATCTTTGTCCTCCGTTTAACGAAGTCGAGTAGAAGTAGACCTATATTCAATGCCGTTAATTCACTATATAGGTAGGCTCCTAGAATAAAGGGATAAACATCTACATGCAGCATATCCGCACCACTTTCATTTATCATCTCCAATTCTTCATCCAACTTATCAAACCGAGCTGTAATGATTGATGGCACTATCTTTATCCTCATCTTGCCATCCATTAGCATCGTTATAGTCGTGGTCTTATAAGCTTTAAGATATTGCGCACAGGTTTAATCAAGCTACCCTAGCCGGCGTATTCGCTCCATTGCAAGCTAAGATGCTGATTTCAAGATCTCCTAAAGAAGATGAAGTGATAGAACCTTTTCATAGAAGCAATTATGACAGACAATCACTTCGACTTACCGCCTAGCTTCACACTCATATTGAAAAGAACAACCCATTTATCCTGGTTACATCTTGATTAGATCCTTCCAACTCTGTTTGCAACGAAATGTGCTGCTCATCTCATTGCTCCATAGATCTTGTCCAACCCTAATTCTTATGTAATGATTTTTACTTAAAGAGGTCGCCCTTTGTAGACACTTTCCTTGGCTGGAGTTGACTTAAATGGGATAATCATTATTCATTATTTGTCTTGTAGCCCCAGCGGTATATGGATACCTTGTTCTCAATCATGTTCGTGTCGCAGCTTTTTTACTTCATTTAAGATAAGTTCAGCCGTCCATCTAGCGGCATTGGCTACTACTGAAGGGCACCCTTTCGGAGTATGAGCGCCAGCTCTCTCAAACTCCTTATGCTGCTTAGGATCCCAGAGATCATACCATTTTCCTAAGATCTTTGTTTGAATGTCTTTGCAAAGGGTGCTGCCGTATTCTTGAATGAATCTTTCACAAAGTTCCTTAGCCAGCCTAAAGGCGACATATCTTTTTCTGGTCGGATCTCCTGATATGTAGTCAGAGTAACTCCTGCCAAAGAAGAGGCCGATGGCCATCGTCCCTCCGCATAAGGCGCCGCAAGTCAATCCCTTAAAGCCTATTCCAGCGGCAAAGCCTGTAGCTATCTTCACGTAGTCTCGAGGTAGATCGAAGCCTTCAAGCAACGCTAGGAAAGTGGCTTCACAACATCCATGGTATACTTCTTCATAATGTGCAGCTTTCTTAACGATTTCTTCGATTAATTCTTGAGCTTCCTCATCGCTTAACTTCGTAAGCTTCTTCCTCGCGTCCATAAACTTCCACACCTCTTTGACGCTTAAATCCTAGCACTTGAATTAAAAAGCTTTGCCGAAGATCCTATGAAGTGCTCAGCCAATCTTTCTCAAATTTATTTCTTTCATAAGTTTGCAGAAGATTGATGCGTGCGTGACTTCAAACATGTGAAAGTGGCGGATTCAATAAATGCTGGACATCTTGAGACATGATGATCTATATGGGATATTCAGTGAATTGATTAATGTTGAAAGTTTTGTAAAAGAATATAATCGCGAGGTCATAGATATCGGAGTGCTTAAGGG
>JAPDJO010000054.1 GCA_029259115.1 Thermoplasmatota archaeon
CAAGCTTTTGTATGTACAACGCGATAGCGGTGACAAAGAATGATATAATGGTTTTCCCAGAGCTGTGTCATTCATGTGGGGGTTGTAAACTTGTTTGCCCAAAAGATGCAATAGATTACAGGAAAAGATCTATAGGTAAGATAGAAGGTGGAAAAGCAGGAAATATAGAGTTTTATCAAGGAATACTTAATATCGGAGAAGTTAGGGCTATACCTATCATTAAACATCTAAAAAGAAAGATCGATAAAAGCAAAATCTCGATTCTTGATGCTCCTCCGGGTGCAGGGTGCTCAGTGATAGAGACAATAGAATCATCAGATTTTTGCATACTGGTTACCGAACCCACACCCTTTGGACTCTATGATTTGAAGATAGCTGTTGATGTTGTTAGGAGATTAAGGATACCGTTTGGTGTAGTGATAAACAAGGATGGTATTGGTGACAAAAGGGTAGAGATCTACTGCAGTAGAGAGAATATACCCGTACTTCTGAAGATACCTTTCAATAGAGAGATAGCCACTCTATACTCCAAAGGTGTACCTTTTACTTCAGAAATGAAAGAATGGAGAGATAGATTTGGAGAAATGTTTGAGAGGATAAAAGAGAGGATGAAATGAAACAGATAACCATAATCAGCGGAAAAGGAGGAACAGGAAAAACAAGTGTAACAGCAGCTATAGCTACGATAGCTAAGAACAAGGTAATTGCGGATTGTGATGTTGATGCACCGGATCTGCATCTCATATTAAACCCGAGGGTAAAGAAGACAATGATCTTTCATGGATTGAAACTGGCAAAGAGGGATAAAGAGAAATGCATAGGCTGTATGAAGTGCTATGAGAGCTGTAAATTTGATGCAATAAGCGATGATCTTGAGATAAATAAGGATAGATGTGAAGGCTGTGGAGTTTGTCAGTACGTCTGTCCAACGGATGCAATCTCTATGATAGATAGAGATACGGGATACGTCTATATAGCTGATACTAGGTTCGGACCTTTCTCCTATGGAGTTTTAAGAACATCAGAAGAAGCTAGTGGAAAACTCGTCTCTATGGTTAGACAAAATGCTCTGGCACTAGCTGAAGAGAAAAAACTGGATTTGATAATAATAGATGGACCTCCGGGAATAGGCTGTCCTGTTATAGCATCTCTATCTGGAGTTGATGCCGCTTTAATCGTAGTTGAACCTACAAAATCTGGAATACATGACATGGAGAGAATACTAAAAGTCACTGAGCATTTCAGAGTAGACCCTTTAGTTTGTATAAACAAGTACGATCTCAGCATCGAGAATTCTATTGAGATAGAGGAATACTGTAGAAAGAATAATCTTGAGATAGTTGGAAAGATACCCTTTGATGAGAGATTTGTCAATGCACTAATAAATGGAAAGAGCATAATTGAATACGATAAAGAATGTGAAGCGAGCAGGAGATTGGTTGATATGTGGAATAGGATAGAGAGGAGGTTGATAAGATGAGTATAGTTCACAAGAGCTATAGAGATGTTGAACCAGAGATACCTGATGAGAAGGGAGCAAACAATGTAACAATAAGATGGCTGATAAGCAAGAAAGACGGAGCAAAGAACTTTGCGATGAGATTATTTGAAATAGAGAAAGGTGGATGCACACCTTATCACAGGCATGACTGGGAGCATGAGGTTTTTATTCTTGAAGGAGAAGGTACGCTGGTCGTGGAGGGAGAAGAAAGAAAATTGAGAGCGGGGGATTTTCTTTTTATTCCACCAATGGAGTGGCACCAGTTCAAGAATGATGAGAGCGAGAGTTTGAGATTTCTCTGCCTGATACCAATTAAGAAGAAATGAACAAGAGAGAGAAAATCGAAAATCTCAATATCGAGATAAGGAACTGTAGAAGGTGTAGATTATCTGAAACCAGAACGAATGCGATACTGGGAGAAGGAAACATCGATTCGAAAATCATGATCGTTGCCCAAGCGCCTGGAGAGAGTGAAGATAAGGAGGGCAGGATGTTCATAGGCCCCTCAGGCAAAGTTCTGGATGAACTTTTTGGGCAGGCAGGAATTAGAAGAGGAGATATCTATATGACTAATCTGATAAAATGTAAATTACCGAAGTATAGAAAACCAAAAAGGGATGAGATAGAATCCTGCAGTCCATATCTAGACAGGGAAATCGAGATAATCCAGCCAGATATAATCGTTACTCTTGGACACTTCGCATCATCTTACATACTGGAGAAGTACTTCATAGAGAAACCCCAAGATTTCAAGCAGGTGTATGGCAGAGCGTTTTACACCAAGTCAGGAAAAGTCATTCTCCCACTGCGCCATCCTGCGGCTTTGTTGTATAATCCAGAATTGAAGGATGTTATGGTGGAGGACTATAGGAAAATTAGTACAGTTATGGGGGAGTTGGTATGAGGATAATTATAGTCTATGATAATGTAGCTACTGGTCCCTTTAAAAGTGGATGGGGATTTTCATGCTACATAAAGGAGAAACAGATCCTTTTTGATACCGGAGACAATGGAAAGGCACTTCTTCATAACATGAGACTCCTTGATATAGATCCCGGAGAGATAGAAAAGATTGTTCTGTCTCATGACCATTTTGATCACACCGGAGGTTTGAAATCGCTGTTGGAGATAAATGAGGATGCGGAAGTTTTTGTTCCGGAAGGTTTTTCCAGATTCAAACTAAGAGGAATCAAGAATTATAGAACCGTTGCTGAACCACTCGAAATATCTGATGGCTGTATCGTAAGTGGAGGTATTGATAAGCGTAAATTTGAGCAAGTTATGGTAGTTAAAACCGGGAAAAAGGTATCAGTGATAACTGGATGCGCCCATCCAGGACTAGATAGGATACTAGACTTTGCCAAGAAATTTGGAGAGATAGGTACTGTAATCGGAGGCTTTCACGGTTTTAAAGATATAGAGATATTGAAAGATCTAGATCTTGTTTTACCTTGTCACTGCACCAGATACAAAAAAGAGATACTAGAAATGGATAATTCTGAAAGCTGTCAGGTTGGTAAGGAGATAGTCTTGGAATGAGCTATGTAGATTTTTACTTCACAGAGATGGGCAGAAAAATCCTGGAGATCGAAGCTAGATACATAGCTGGTAGAATTATTGGGAATAAAACTTTGAGCATAGGCTGTGGGCCTGGATTGATAGAGGAGAGGATACAGCAACTTGCTGGAGGGAGAATTATCTGTGCCGATATAGATAGAGATATGTTATCTCAGCATCGTGGAAATGTTGAAAAGATTGTATGTAGAGCAGAGTATCTACCTTTCAAGAAAGAAATCTTTGATACAATACTCTTTGTAACATCTCTTGAGTTCATAGATGACTATGAAAAGACATTAAAGGAAGGGTATAGAGTATTAAGAAAAGGAGGGAAGGCGATAATCCTTCTACTAAATCAGAAGTCTAGATATTTTAAGGAAAGAATGGAGAAGAGAGGCTCATATATTGCTAGAAACATTAAGCATCTAGATATTAAGTCCATGGAAGAAAGGATAGGAATTATATTTTTCATCTTGAACAGAGATTTCATAGTCACGCTGGAAGGGAACAATGTATTCGAGAAAGGAGATGAGGATGATGCAAGTATAATAGCGATAGAGGGTGTAAAGAAATGAGCAATATCGTATTCGGTCCAGTCCCGTCTAGAAGACTAGGGAGAAGCTTGGGAATAAATAACATACCACCAAAGGTGTGTAGTTACTCATGCGTTTACTGTCAGTTAGGAAGAACAACGAATCTAAGTGTAGAGAGAAGGAGATTTTACGATCCCAGCAAGATAATTGAAGAGGTAAAAGAAAGGATAAAACACCTCAGAGAAAGTGGAGAGAAAATAGATTACATCACTTTTGTTCCAGATGGAGAACCCACTCTTGACATAAATTTGCATGAAGAGATAAAGGAACTGAAAAAACTTGGAATAAAGTTAGCGATACTGACAAACTCCTCTCTAATATGGATGGAAGATGTAAGAGAGGATCTGAGGATGTTCGATCTGGTTTCTCTGAAAATAGATGCCGTAGATCCTAATATATGGAAGAGGATCAACAGACCCCACCCAGAGATAAGCCTTGAAAAAGTAATGCATGGCATACTAGATTTCTCTGACGAATTCAAAGGGAAACTGCTAACAGAAACCATGCTTATAAGGAGATACAATGATCAGAGAGACCACATAGAAAAACTCGCTGATTTCATAGAAGAAATAAAACCATCCAAGGCATACATCTCAATACCGACAAGACCGCCAGCCGAAAAAGGTATTAAGGGATCGATAGAAGAAAATCTAAATCTTGCATACCAGGTCTTTCTGGAAAAGGGAATAAATGTTGAACTTTTAACTGGGTTTGAAGGTGATAAATTCTCGATCCTCCAAGATCTAGAAGGAGATATACTTAGCATAACTTCTGTACATCCACTCAGGGAAGATGTACTGTTGAAACTTCTAGCTAGATCAGGAAAATCTCAAGAGATTATTGATAAGCTTATTAGGGATAAAAAACTTAAGAGAGTCAGGTACTGTGGAAAGAATTTCTTCATAAGGAGGTTTGAATATAGATAGGGAGAGGCATAAGGAAGAGATCCTGAAGCTTGCGGCAGTACATCCTATAAGAAGATCCCTCCTTGAAGATATACTGAAGAAATACAAATTAGATTGGAACGATATAGATGACATGGTAAAGAAAGGCAAGCTAAAAGAAATCTCCAAGGATGGAGAGATATTCTACATAAAGAGGGACTAATTAATTACCCTTGCTAACCAAAGAACATTCCTTGCGTAGATGTCATGAGCCTTACTATTAGCTATAGTTAGCTCTGGGTGTACAGCAGAAAGAATAACCCTACCTTTTCCATATCTACTAGCGACTATAGCCTTCTTTCCCTCTATATCCTCTGAGTAAGGTTTGTCATATCCCTTCAAAACAGCTATCGTGTAAACCTTTGGCATATACAATTTCCTCATAGCACTACCATCCACCATTGGTGGAGCACCAAGCATCACATTTATTTTTTGATTGAAATAAGGCTTCTGAATATCAAGACTGGATGGAACTATGTATATAGGTGCTCTTGACGTTGGTAATTCCAATAAAAATCTTATCATATCTATCCTCATCATAAGAATTGATTTTTTGATATACTCTACAAAAACAGAGCCATCAGAATAAACATTGACCAGACATAGCATAGGTGTTAAACCCTTGAATCCCAATAACTTACTCCCGATATCAGCATATTTATTATTCATGTATTTTATACCGATAGAACCGAATATAGAATCTCCACATATCCCATAAAATCCCCCACCGTTGCGAACAAACTTCTTTATCTCTTTCCTGTACTTCTCTGGTGTACACCAAAATCCGAAACCGCCTGGCGCAATGGCTACATCTATATGTTTCTTGATTAGAGAGCCGTTCTGAACGTCTCCTCCATTCCAATCGTCCCAGAACTCGTATATCTTGAACTTAACATCGTATCTTGCTTCAGCTTCCTTTAAAAGCAACTTATGAAAGTTATTTGATACACTATCTCCTATCGTTACATCTAGAGGATCCCATTTTTGTCTTAGTATAGCTACTTTTATCACTTTTTTGGATGGTATGGAATCAGCTAGGATGGGGAAAAGGAGCAGGAATAGTGTGATAGAAACGATAACAATCTTTCTCATTCAATATTGAATCGGATTTTAACTTAAAAACCATTAGAAAGTTTTAATACCGTTACCTCTATTCTCTTCGGACAATGGATATACTGGAGGGGGTTTTGGAATCGCTAAATCATTCCATAATCATAACGATCTTCGTCTTCTCCATGATGATCATAGTGGATTACATAAACATCTTAACCCAAGGCAAGATAAGAAACATCTTGCTCAAAAGCAAGGGTAAACAGTATATCATTTCTTCACTCCTAGGATCTACGCCTGGTTGCCTTGGTGCATTTATGAGTGTATCTATGTACGTTCATGGAATCATAACCTTTGGTGCATTGACAGCTTGTATGATAGCTACGTCTGGAGATGAAGCTTTTGTTATGCTTACTCTATTCCCAGAAGATGCGCTGATTTTATTCTTGATACTGTTTATCGTAGGGGTGATATCTGGAATAATAGTTGACAAGATTATTAGAAAAATGAAAATAAAGGTCTGCAAGGAGTGTTTATTGCAGGAATATCACGAGGAGAATATAGAGAAGATGTTTTCCAAGAAGCCAAGATTCTCTGTAGCTAGAATCCTTATGCTCTTGATATTTGTTTCTCTAATCATTCTGAACATTCTTGATCTCTTTGGTCCGAAAGAGTTTGGTGCCGAAAAGATACTGTTTTTATCAATATCTGGATTCATGGTATTCATCTCTTTATTTTCATCTGATCATCACCTAGAAGATCACATAATCAAGCATATAGCAAGAAAGCATATTTGGAGAGTTTTTCTCTGGACCTTTGGTGCACTTGTATTTGTAAACGTTTTCATATCTCTGTTCAACCTAGAGGGTTTCATCCAATCTAACATGAATCTCATACTGATACTGAGCGCCCTGGTTGGGGTTATACCAGAATCAGGTCCTCATATGATATTCGTGATGATGTACTCTCATGGAATCATTCCTTTCTCTGTCCTTTTAACAAGCTCCATAGTTCAAGATGGACATGGAATGCTACCTCTTTTATCTTATACAATTAAAGATTCTGTGATGATGAAATTCATAAATCTGGTTATAGGACTGCTGATAGGGTTCATATTCTACTCTGCTGGTCTATAATTTGATAATCTCAACTCTGCTCATAACTTCTTCCAAGATCCCATCAACATCCAATCTTTTTTCTTCTTCCAAGACATTCTCTATCTTCGCTCTTGTTGTTGGCTTCTTGGGGGTAGCTTTACAAGAAATATTTTTTTCAATGGAGATATCATAGGTTCCTATCTCCTTCGCTATCCTGACTATCTCATCTTTATCAAAACCGATCAATGGTCTTATGACCGGAAATCTCAATTCATATTGCTCCACAAATATATTATCCAATGTTTGTGATGCAACCTGACCTAGAGAATCGCCAGTAACTATCGCATTTGCATTCTCTTTTTCAGCTATCTCTTTTCCATATCTTAACATAAACCTCTTGCACATCACGCAAGTTAGGCTCTCTCTTACTCTCTTCTTAATCTCAGAGAGAGTTATTCCATGATGGATTATATACAGCTTAGATATCTTCCTAGTAACCTTGTGCAACCTCTCTGCAATCTTAAGAAAAACTTCTTTATCTATCTCATCTACAAACGGATAATTGTAGGCATGTACAAGTGTGATGTCAGCGTATCTACTCATTAGGTAAGCTGCCACCGGAGAATCTATACCTGTAGATACTAAGCAAACAAACCTTTTTCTCTTTTCATCATCTGCCATAGTTTATCTTACTTCCCCTTTAACATAGTTGATAAAATCTTCCAGACCTTTCTCTACAGGTATGACCAGTATAGATGGTAATTCGTAAGGGTGCAGCTCTTTTATCCTCTTGATAACAACATCAGATTTATTCCTTAATGTTTTGGCTATCAGTAGAGACTCTTCATCTTCCTCTATCCTTCCTTTCCACCAGTATGTTGAGAAGATCTTCGGGATTATATTCACACATGCAGCTAATCTTTCTTCTACCAATTTCTTTCCAACTTTCTTAGCATCTTCAAAACTTCCAAATGGAGAGTATATCAGACAAACTTCACTTTCCATCTTATTTTCCATCCTCATCACCTCCTATTATCTGATCCCTTACTGCTTTTATCAAATCTTTAATAAGTTCTTTATCTGCCTCCTCTTTCTCTTTCCTTCGTTGTTTTTCTAATCTCCAGTACATCTTATGACTTTCCAAAGTCAAAACATATATGATAGTTCCGACTGCACACCAGAACAAAAGGAATAGATAGCCAGACATAGCACCAGGAAGATTTAATAGATATCCAAGCAGTGCTGCCGAAGAAAAGGCACCAGCAAGAGAGACGATCCACAACCCTCTAAATCTGAAGGTTGCTTTCTTGTATATATCCGGATGCTTATATGGTAATACTAGTGCTGAGATACACACCAAGATATAAACAATCAAAATAGCTATGTTGATCATCATAACTACACTCATAAATTCCTTCGCCAAAGCAATAATCGTTATAGCAACGATTGCATTTATTATCAACGTCCATTTTGGAACTCTAAATCTGTTAAGCTCAGCCAGCTTCTCAGGAACTATCCTGTCTTCAGCCCACGCAAAGGTAAGTCTAGAAGTAGCAAGCATAGCTGGATTAATATCAGATATTATTGATATTGCTCCAGCAAAAGACACATACAATGCAACGATTGGAGGAAAGAGGCTAGCCATTATGTCGGGAACAGATCCTGAGGAAAAGTCATAGCTACTATATCGGGAAGGAGATATTGAGCCATAAGTCACTGTTGCTACCAGTACATATAGTATTGCTATAGCTATAGTTGAAATCAGAATCCCTCTCGGTAGATTCTTCTCTGGATTTTTGACCTCGCCAGCAGCATTTACTATGGTAGCGAAGCCAATATAGCTGAAGAAGATCAAACTCGTTGCCTTAGCCAGATTTGAGAAATCCCATTTCCAAGAGCAGCTTATGTTATTCAAGTTGACATGAGGCAATCCAAAAATAATAAGAAGAGCCATACCAACGATGAGCAGTATAAACATGCCTGTCTGTACTTTTCCGTAAACCTTAACGCCAACATAGTTAACCATAAGGAATAGTAAGACTAATCCTACAGCTATAATCTCCATGTGTGAACCTATAAACGAAGAAACCTTTGACATACCAGCCATTGAGAAGAAACCCTGAATCAAAATCAAATCTCCAACTGACATAGCTGCTATTGTGGCTATCATTGCAAACCATCTAGACCAAGTAGCGATAAATCCTAGATAGGGATCGAGAATTCTACTTATGAATACGTATTCTCCTCCAGATGAGGGAAAGATAGTAGCAAGAACAGAGTATGAGAGAGCTATTAGGATTGTAGGGATTGCTGCGATAATAAAAGCAAGTATCACGCCAGAACCGATATCGACCTTACTCTGAATCTGGACAGTCGATATGAACAAACCTACACCTATAACATTGGTTACTACAGTAGCAACAACCTCCTTTAAACCAAGCTCCCTTCTAAGTTCAACCATAAAAGACCCTTAACGTATGGAAAGGTAAAGTCACGTTTAAAATTTTCCAAATTCAACCATACCAAGAGATCTTATTGTCTCGATTAAACCCTTCTTACTATCAGAAAAAAAGAGATGACTTTTACATTTACAATCAGAGGATCCGAAATCATCTATAGAATGGTATTTTCTGGAAAAATAGCTAGCGATTTCACACTCCTCTTTCCTCTCACCAATCTTAACATATATATCAACGATCCTTCCTTCATTGAGCAAATAGTCTACATGCCAATGCATTCTCTTGTTTTTTGATAAATGTCTCTTTAACCTCCCTTCCAGTCCGTTCAAGGCGGAGCCAACATACAGGTAATAACCTCTCTTGAATCTTATATCTCCCAGCTTTCCAACTTTTATCTTTTTGTCCCTATCCAGCTTGATGACCAAAACATAACTCCCCTTCATATATCGAACAACACCTGTACCTCATATGGATATGTTTTTTTAATCCTCAGCATATGATATGTCACAGCCTTTATCTCCACACCGTATCCATGCTTATCTCTTTTGTACTCCTCTCCGAGAGCTCTAGCATTTAATCTTATGTTTTTTTCATCGAGGTCAACCTTGAATTCACCAAATACCAGATTGTAAGCGCTATTTAGAAACAGAAGCTCAGATAACCAATCGACAAGCAATTCTTCGAGACTATCTGATTTAAGCTCAATCCTGTACTCTCCTACAGAATCTATCTTTGAGTTATCGGTTATTATCGCAAACATGCCTTTTGCAGCATTCTCAAAACACTCTGCCAAGCTTTTACCATATGCCTTTATACCGACGTCTGCGGTATGCTCCACTATCTCAAACTCTTTCATAGTTTTGCCTCCTTCAGAGCTTCTCTGCACCTGCAATTCCTTTCATTCTCAACTTTCAATATAGCGAGTCCCAGAATATCAGACATGATCTTCTTTTTCTCGTTGAAGAATCTTTTTATCTCTTCAGCAGACAGAGAATCTTGTATACCAGCAGCCATGTTGCATGCCAGACATATAGCCCCATAACACATCTCCTTTTCTCTTGCGAGTACAACTTCAGGAACCAGAGTCATTCCCACTATATCTGCATAATCTGAAAAAAGCCTAATTTCTGCTTTTGTTTCCAATCTGGCTCCTTCTGTAGCTAGATACACTCCCCTCTCTTGAAAATCGACTTCAAGTTCCTTGCAGCTATCAATCAAAATCTTTCTTATGTATGGGCAGAAGGGGTCAGTCATGTCTATATGAATTCTAGAATCATCAAAGAAAGAATATCTTCTGTTTTTCGTGAAGTCTATAAAATCATCCGGTATAACCATGAAACCTGGCTTTATTTTTGGATTAAGAGAGCCTACGGTTCCAAATGATATTATCGAATCGACCTTAGATAGTTTTAGAGCCTCAATATTAGCTAGATAATTTATCCTGTGAGGAGGAAGATTGCCTTGATGCCTATTCAGAAAAACAATCTCTTTATCTTTGTAATTCCCGACCAAGAGATCAACTTTTCCATACCTCGTTTCGACGGTTATCTCCTCAAAACCTCTCGTAATCTCGATAATCTCATGTCCACTGATAATGCCTATCTTCATCGTTTTATGTATAAGATTTAAAGGATTAAACCGTTTTCCTTATGTGAAGGTTGCATCTTTGATATCTGGAGGAAAAGATTCTCTCTACGCGATTTATGTAGCATTAAACCATGGATGGAATGTTAAATATTTGGTTTCTCTAATTCCAAAAAGGGAAGATTCTTGGATGTTCCATTCCATTAATATTAAACTTGTATCGGATATAGCTGAATCAATAAGAATACCTCTACTATCTAAAGAAACATGCGGAGAGAGGGAAAAGGAGCTGGAAGATTTGAAAGAGATTTTGAAAGATCTAGATATAGATGGCGTAGTAAGTGGAGCCATTGCTTCGGATTATCAAAGAGAAAGAATCGGCAAGGTATGTGATGAGCTTGGATTGAGAAATTTTTCTCCAATATGGCATAAGAACCAAGAAAAAGTACTCAAGCATCAAATAAATGCAGGCTTTAGGATATTGATAGATGCTGTTTCTGCAGAGGGTCTTGGAAGGGAATGGCTTGGAAAAATCCTAGATGAAAGTAATATAGACAATTTTATCGAATTATGTAAAAAATATGGGATAAATCCAAGTGGAGAAGGAGGGGAGTTTGAGACTTTAGTTCTGGACTGCCCTTTATATCATGAAAAACTAGTTATTAAGGATATGGAGATTATATGGAAAAAAGATCATGGATATTGCATAGTAAAAAGTATAGAGAAAGAGAGAAAGTCAGTAACTGATGTAATCAAGTCTTTTTAAATTGTAGAGATAGAGGAAAAGCCTTTGATCGAGATCTTTCTCATCTGGAAATTCCTTTTCTAACTCTTTCAGTATGTCTTCAACGGTATGGTTTCCATCGCAAAGTTTCCAGATTAGAGAGCCTTTTTCGTCTAGATTTGCTGTAAATGTATTTTCTCTGCCCAGAAGTTTACAGAACTTCTCTCCTATTCTGCTCTTGAATTTTGGAATCTTTATCTTTACTTTACCCTCTTCTTCGAACCACTCGAAGTCCTTTCTCTTTGGCTTTAATTTAAGGAACTCTTCTCTTGAATAACTACGCTTTCTTGGCAAGTATCTCCCTCAGTGGGATATAGAATAGCAAAGCACCTAGATAAATCCATATCAGTAATCCAGGCCACCACGGCTCTTGTCCTTGTGGAAACATCGCTAGATGAATACCACTCACGAATATCA
>JAPDJO010000031.1 GCA_029259115.1 Thermoplasmatota archaeon
GCAACCGGAGAAGACTATAATCTGCCGTGGAATGTTAATTCAACAGAATTTTTGCTCTTGGACGGCCAGAAGTTTTCTAGAAGCCGTAGAATAGGAATATGGATAGATGAAGCCTTAGAGCTTTTTCCAGCCGATTACTGGCGATATGTATTAATCGCTATAAGGCCGGAAACGCGCGACGCAAGCTTCACATGGAGCATATTCCTAGAAAAGGTGAATTCCGACTTAAATGATACTCTTGGAAACTTTATTCATCGCACTTTAACCTTTATAAACAGATTCTTCAAGGGCGAAATTCCGCAATCGAAAGATTTGGATAAAGACGATGAAAGAATTTTGCAGACTATAAACGAGAAGGTCGACAAAGTTGGCGCGTGTATTGAAAGTTGTAGGCTTGCTGAAGCCCTACGTGAAGTTGTTGATTTGAGTCGAGTTGGAAATCAGTATTTAAACAGGAAGGAACCTTGGAATCTAATAAAATCGGATAGGCAAAAGGCTGCGAATGTCCTGTACATTGCGGCGCAGATAGTTAAGGCTTTAGCTATACTTTTAGCTCCATTCATTCCATTCACTGCAGAAGAGCTTTGGAAACTCTTAAATTTGCCCGGAAGCGTTCATGAACAACGCTGGGAAGAAGCTCTAAAACCTTTGCCAGCTGGGCATAAAATTGGAAGGGCAAAACCTTTATTCAGGAAGGTGGAGGCTAATGAAGAAGAACTTCAAGCTATGTTGGAGAGAGTTAGAATGAAATCGGAGAAGATCTCATTTGAAGAGTTTTCCCGTATGGATCTAAGAATCGGAAAGATAGTTAAGGCTGAGAGGGTTGAAGGCTCCAAAAATTTGTTGAGGCTCCTAATTGATATTGGTGAGGAGAGTCCTCGACAAGCGGTCGCTGGCATAGCCAACTACTATAAGCCAGAGGAACTCGAAGGAAAACTTGTAGCTGTAATAGCCAATCTTGAACCCAAGAAGATTTTTGGAATAGAATCGCAAGTTATGATATTGGCAGCCGAAGACGGCGAGACAATAGCCATACTCCGGCCTGAACGCCAAGTAAAGGTTGGAAGTAAAATAAGATAGTGAATCCAATTTTGCTCCTAAAACTAGACCTCCACGTACACACTATCTACTCCTATGACGGGTTGATTACGCCTAAGGAGCTTATTTGGCAATTACGAAAAAAGAGGCTGGACGGAGTAGCAATAACGGACCACGACACCATAAGGGGCTGGGCAAAATTCGAGAAGACGCTTAATAAACATGGATTTATTGCAATCCCAGGAGTCGAAGTGTCGGCTAAAAATGCACATATCCTTGCTTTAAATATAAAAATGCGTATTCCATCCGGACTTGAAATTGACGAGACAATCGACCTTATACATGATGATGGCGGATTAGCCATAGCAGCGCATCCCGTTGCAGTTTATAGGGGATGGACAAGAAAATTGTCTGGGAGATTCGATGCAATCGAAGTTGTGAACGCATCTTCTTTCCCATTCTATTTTTCAACTTTTTTCGCCAAGAGATTGGCTGCGAGGCTGAAGCTTCCGCAAGTTGCTGGCAGCGACGCACACTATTATAGGGAAGTCGGCGCAGCCTACACAATTGTTAAAGCGGATGGCTTCAGCCTAGATGATGTTTTGCAAACCATAGAAAAAGGTAAAACAATTCCCCGCGGGAAGTTTATTCCGCTTCATATTAGATTGAAGAGAGAAGCCTTAATTTTAAAGAGAAAGTTGGGCTAATAATTTTCCATCTGATAGAGCGGCAGCTTTATTCCCAGAGGCTTTTCAGGCTCTGCATATGGCTCCATATTGTAGAGTTGCGGCGCGATTGCTCCGAATCCGCTTAGCAAATAGGGCGAGTGAACGCCAGTCATGACTAATGTAACGCGTAGTAGTCCATTCATGTCTGGATTAACTCTTGCGCCCCAGATTACAAGGGCGTCCTCATCCATAAGTTCAGTAACTATTTCAGCAACTCTGTTGGCTTCTTCTATTGTCATTTGGTTGTCTCCGCAAACATGTATCAGCGCACCAGTAGCACCTGCATAGTCAACGTCTAAAAGAGGATTTCTAAGCGCGTTTCTTACTGCTTCCTCTGCTCTGTTGGGAGCATCTGATTCGCCTATACCAACAACTGCGACTCTACCCCTCTGAATTATTGTCTTGAAGTCTGCAAAGTCAAGGTTGATGAGGCTTGGCGTTGATATTGTTTCAACTATTCCCTTAATCATGTTTGCTAGGACTTGGTCGGCCACGCGGAAGGCCTCATTTATTGGCAGTTGAGGGACAAGCTGCATAAGCTTATTATTGTCTATTACAACCACGGTGTCGCAGTATCTCCTCATCTCAGTTAAGCCTAAAGCCGCATACTTTATCCTTCCCTTCTCTATTCTGAAGGGAGTTGTAACAACGCCTACGGTTATTGCACCCTTCTTTCGAGCTATTTTCGCTATTATCGGTGCGGCTCCTGTTCCCGTTCCTCCGCCCAATCCGGCAGTTATGAAGGCTATGTCGGCTCCAGTAAAGAATTCCTCTATCTTACTTTTCGATTCCTCTATTGCGGCTCTACCTAAAGCAGGGTCTCCTCCAGCGCCCAGCCCCCTTGTTGTTTTTTCGCCTATCAGAATTTTATGCATGGCTCTGGAAGCGTTAAGGTGAAGTATGTCCGTGTTTATCGCTATGGTTTCCGCTCCCTTGATTCCCATCTCTGTTAGACGCGTTACTGTGTTGTTTCCAGCTCCGCCTACTCCAGCCACTACTATTCGACAGTAGCCAGGCGGCCTAACACCTTCATTTGGGGCGTTCTGCCAAGCATATTGGAGAATTTGGCTTTTAGGCCTTTGAAGCAACCCTTCTCCTCCTTCTGCTGCCTTTTCTTTTTCCATTCTTTCGCCTGTTACTCTTCAGGCTTTTTCTGCTCCACAATTCCTCCCTTATCATGTCTAATATTGCAGTTCTTATGGCCTCAGCTCTGTTTGGATAATACCTCTCATTTACGAGCTTGTCCAAAGCTTCTAAGTAGGGTTCGGGTAGATACAGCGTTATCATTTTCATTCAGAATCACCTAGGGATGTGAAGGCGCGAATTTATCATATAGTGCTATATATTTGTTTTAAAATATGTTGCAAACATGCAAAGTCCATTTTCTTTTAAACATTTCTATAACTCTATTCTTTATTCATGTTAATTTTTCGAATTCTGGGAATGTTTATGTTTCTCCATGCTTTTAAAATGGTTTGTTAGACCATGCATGTAAAAGTATTTGTTATCAGTTTTGGCTGCGCATCCAGCATGGCTGACGGCAACACGTTAGCGGGGTGCCTAGCTGAAGCTGGCTTCAAAATAGCCCAAAGCATAGAGGATGCTCAAGTCGTTATCGTGAATACATGCGCTGTTAAGGGACCGACGGAAAATAGGATGATAAGCTTTCTTAAGAAAATTCCATCCAGCAAAAAGCTAATTGTAGCTGGATGCTTGCCTCTAATCAATTTTGCGCGTTTAGAACGCGAGGTTCGATTTGATGGAGTTGTTGGCCCAGCATTTGGAGAACATATAGTTGATATTGTTAGAGAAGTCTTGGAAG
Source organism: Thermoplasmatota archaeon (assembly GCA_029259115.1). Classification (GTDB taxonomy): domain Archaea; phylum Thermoplasmatota; class E2; order DHVEG-1; family B18-G2; genus B18-G2. The sequence continues at coordinate 3,589 of JAPDJO010000031.1, forward strand.
GAAGAAAAGTAATTGAGCTTTATAACGCTTTAGAATCTAAGCCTAAACTTGACCTACCATGTATAAGACAAAACAGATTTATCGATATAATTCCAATAGCCTACGGCTGCCTAGGCGAATGCGCCTACTGCTGCGTCCGATTCGCCCGCGGCAAGCTCCGCAGCTATTCAATCGACGAAATAATGAGGAGAATTAAACGTTCACTTAACGAAGGAGTAAAAGAAATTTGGCTCTGCAGCCAAGACACGGCAATTTACGGATGGGATTTAGGCTTAAACCTTCCTAGGCTGCTGAGGGAAATCTGCAGCCTAGACTCGTATGGATTCCTAGTTAGAGTTGGTATGATGCGTCCGGATCACACGCTTAAAATTTTAGATGAACTCGTTGAAGTCTATTTGGAGTTTGGCGGGGAGAAACGCTTTTCAGAAATTGCCGAGGGAAATGAACGTGGAGGCTGCCTATTCTGGTTTTTACATTTACCCGTTCAGAGCGGAGATGACAATGTTCTGGCTAAAATGAAACGTGGATATACAGTCAACGACTTTAAACATATAGTTGAAGTCTTCAGGCGTAAGCTTGGCAATAGCCTATGCTTAGCCACCGACGTAATCGTCGGCTTTCCTGGAGAAACAGAAGAAGCCTTCAAAAATACGCTTAGGCTTATTGAGGAGGTTAAGCCTGACATAGTTAATGTTAGCAAGTTTTTCGCTAGGCCTAGAACGGAAGCAGAAAGGATGAAGCCGAAAATAGACAATAAGACAATTAAAGAAAGAAGTAAGATAGCATCCGAGCTGGCATTAAAGGTCGGATTGGAAGCCAATAGCCGTTGGCAGGGCTGGAAGGGCTACATATTCCTAGATGAGGAAGGACTAAAGCCAAACAGTCAAATAGGAAGAAACTATGCCTACAAGCCAACAGTGATAAAGGATAATGATGAGAATTTTGGGAAATTCTTGAAAGTTAAGATTGAGAAGGTCTATTCAACCTATTTGGAGGCTAATCCTCTTTTTTCTTGAAGAAAAGCCAGTTCTTATCTCCTTTAAATTTTAGGAGAACATAAGTTCCCTTAAGTTTTTCACCATTAAGTTCAAAAACTATCTTGTTATCCGTCCTCTCTTTTAGAACATAGCTTCCTCTGTCCCAAATTTCAACCTTTCCAGCGCCGTAATGGCCTTCCGGAATTATGCCTTCGAAGTCTGCGTATTCTATCGGATGATCTTCAACTTGAACGGCTAGACGTTTAATTCCAGCAGTTCTTGGCGGTTCCTTAGGAACAGCCCAGCTTTTTAGAACACCATCCATTTCAAGTCTTAAATCATAATGCAAACGTCTGGCAGCATGCTTTTGAATAACAAATATTCTTTTATCCCTTTCTAGCTTCTCTTCTTTTCCTGCTGGCTCTGGACTTACGCCAAGATTTCTTTTTTCTCTATAATTTTTGAGGCTCATCTAAATCACAACGAAGTGGTACTTGACCGTTATATTTTCTCTTTGGTTGTTTTATAATTTGCAGATATAATTAGGAAAGTGGTATGAAAAGGTAAGCGAGGTAGAAGAACATTAATACTACTCCTTCGCCCGCGAAAAGTCCGGAGGTAATAATTGTCCATTTGTTTCTCTCTTGGTTATAAGTGACCAGATTTTCGCGATATTTTCTTTTTAGGTAAATGTCGAGAGCTGCCCCAAGAAACATTGGAAAAATATAAGTGGCGGGGATTAATGTTCCGATGGCAAATGGTATGAGTGAGAATCCTTTTAGCTTCTTTTTTGCTTGAATGACGCCGAAAATAATTGAAATTACTGCTCCCACTAGAATTATTCTTAAATCATACATTTCAGGTAAAAGGCCGTGTATTATGGCTTCTCTAACGCCTAGAACGTATCCACCAGTAACATAGGCGGAAGGGCATGGAAAAATGTTGGTCCCAATTCCGCCGAGAACATTTATGAAAAACCATATGACTCCCGCTCCAATCAATGCTCCGGGAATTATTGAAATTATGATAGCCTTCAACACATCTTTTTCACGGATTTCGGTTAGTGAAGCAAGTTTTAGGCTTTGTATTGTTCGATTTGAGGACATTTCGAGGGCGTTCATGAAAGAGAAGCCTATAAGCAGTATAGCGAGGTCTGGTGCAAACAAGAGAATCGACATCAACAGAACTATGTCAATGCTGAAGCTCGTGGCGAATCCCGTTTCACCTCTAGCCATTGCAACGAAAAATGCCGCCAAGAAAGTTATGGGTATGCCAATGATTGTTACGTAGATTATTTCCAGCGTCATTTGAAAGCTGCCAAGTATAAAGTAGAGCCCTACAAGCGCAATTAGTGGGAGGAGAATCATAGAAATTGGGGATACCCAATATGTAAAGTTACTGCTTTTGCGTTCTCTTTTGAAGCTTTTGAGGGCGTCGGCGAATGCTTTGCGATTCAAAACAATATTCATCAGAGCAGTTGTTACCATTATGCCTATTGCAAGCGAGAAAATCCATGGATGCATTATATGCTTGCTTAGATTTAGGGTGGGATTTGCCCCTTCAAGGAAGAACCATACTCCAATGGAGTATAGGGCGCCTAAAAGTAGCGATATTACTCCAAGAAGGGATATGAAGAAGCCTAATCCCGCCATCATAGGGGAAACTTCGAAGCCTATGAAGCTTGGTAGGGAAGGTAATGTTAAAGTTCTGATTCTTCCTAGAAGGGTTGTTAAGGTTATAGCGGCTGATACGAACATGGAACTGAATGCTCTTTTTCTTTCTTCTTTCCCTCCGCCTAATGCTTTCATCATTTTTGCTGAGGGCTCAACCATGGGCCATTTTAGGCTTAAAAGGTGATCTTTAAAGGGCATCAAGAGGAAAATTCCTAATATGGAGCCGACCAGCCCTATGAAGAATAGTAATGGAAAGGAAATGACTATTTGATAGTTTGAGTATTGCCTGAATATTATTAAAGCTGCTATGTTATCGCTGATTTCAAATGCTGGAAGAAGACATGCCGAGGCAATTATCGTGAGAATTACATTTTCTTTATAATTGTAAGAACCTGTAAGCTGTAGCAGCATATAGCCCAAAATAAAGATTCCACCGAGTGCTACGAGTCCTACCTTATAGCTTAGGTATATTCCAAGAAAAGTGTAGATCATTCCAAGTAGTAGTCCAAAAATTACGGCGCGTTTGGTTAATGCTTTACTGTTTGAAGCATTTGACTTAGAATTCATTTAGAGAACCTATGTTATTATTCCGTATCCTATTAGTCGCCATCTTCCAGCTATTTTTCTGCTTACGGCTGCTCTTCCTCCCTCTTCTGCACATACTGGCCTAGCAAGTTTTAGGGTTGCATTTTCTCCTTTTACTGATGTTACTGCGCCCACTGTTATGGCTGTTCCAACATCAAGCAACAGTGTCTCGCCAACCTTCACCTTCTCAACCTCAATTAGCTCCTTCGTTCCTACCGCCTTTTCGAAACAATGTATTTCTAGCGTTAATTCATCTAATGTTGGCGGTAGAGTGTCTGGCTTCCCAACCAGATTTCCTATTAAGCCGTCCGCCTTTGTCAGAGAAGGATCTAGAAGCGTTCCCACTCCTACTAGACCTCCACAGTAGGCTTCTTCAACATTTCTTCCTCCAGCTTGGAGGCTTGTTATTTCTGTGTAGAGCGGTTCATAGTATGGTTTTCCATGCTTTTCTAGGCGGACTCCAGGCCTAATTTCGATTTCTTCGCCTACTTTGAATTTTCCCTGCAGTATTGTTCCGCCTATTACTCCGCCTGCAAGCTTTTCTATGGGTGTTCCAGGCTTGTTTATGTCGAATGAGCGGACAACATACATTCTCGGAGGTTTTGTTGGGTCTCTTTCCGGAGTTGGAATATGTTCTTCCATTGCCTCAAGCAAAGCGTCAATATTTACTTTTTGTTGGGCTGAAACCGGAATTATTGGAGCATTCTCCGCAATTGTTCCTTTAATGAAAGCCTTTATTTCCTCATAGCTTTTTAATGCCCTCTCCTTACTGACGACGTCTATCTTATTCTGAACAACAACAATGTTCTTTATACCAACTATTTCGATGGCTGCTAGATGCTCCCTCGTCTGCGGCTGCGGACAAGGCTCGTCAGCTGCAATAACAAGTAGGGCTCCATCCATCACCGCCGCGCCTGAAAGCATGGTCGCCATCAATGCCTCATGGCCTGGCGCGTCTACGAAGCTTACGGCTCTTAGGAATTCTGTTTCTGAGCCGCAATGGATGCATTTTGGCTCGGTGCCATAGCATTGGGGCGGTGGACATTTTGGACACCTATAAATTGGAGCATCAGCGTAGCCAAGCTTTATCGTTATTCCCCTTTTTAGTTCTTCGCTGTGGCGTGCCGCCCAAACGCCTGTTATAGCCTGAACAAGCGTTGTTTTTCCATGGTCAACGTGACCTATGGTTCCTATGTTGCACTCTGGCTGTTTTGGCAGCGGCTTCATTCGGCTTTTTCACCTTCGGGCTTTTTCTCTTCTGCGGTTTCTTCTTCCTTTTCCTCTTTCTTCTCTTCTTTTTCTTCTTTCTTCTCTTCAGCTTTTTCCTTTTTGGCTTTTACTTTTGGTTTTTCCACGATTTTCATGTTGATTTGAACTATTTCTTCGGTTATTACGTTTCCTCTAAGCATTTTTCTTCTTCTTTCACCTTTCCTTTTCGGTTTGAAGCCTGGTCCGCTGCCTACTATGACTCTTCTACGGACTCCACCGTGAATGTCTGGTCGCATTGGGAACCCATCCTTGTCCGTTCCACCCGTTATCTGAATTTTATAGCCGGACAAGCCAAGAATTGTTCCGTCGATTATTTCGCCTATTTTTCTCCCTATGAGCGGAACAGCCTTGGCCTCTTCAAGCTCTATTTTTTGGGCTTTTCCAGTTTCGGGGTCTGAGAGCACTATTTTAAATTTTGCCATGTTAGCCTTAAACTCTCCTTCAGCTTTTAATTGTGAAATATGGAATGACAAGTATACTTTTAAGGATTATGTGTAAATGTTTAAAACCTATTTATTTAGCCTTAGCTTTTCTTTTTCTTTTACGTTTTGTAATGAGTCTCCTCTTTGGAAGCTTAGGTTTCTTAGCTTTTTCCGCATCTGCTACACTCATTTTACTTACCCACTCTAGTTATGCCCCCAAAATTGTTATAAAGTTTAACCTCAACCTTTAACCGGGAGTTAAGACTTGAGGGAGAAATATAAACGGTATGTGGGATATTGTGGATTCTACTGTCCATCATGCGAATGGCATACAGGAAAAATAAGAGAAACGGCAATGAATCTTCTTGAAATCTTGGAGAGGCATCCAGAATTAAGGTTTATAGCCGAAAAATATGGAACATGCAATTACGAAGAGTTAAGCAAAGCTCTGAAATGGCTTTCAAGTGAAATCTACTGCAGAGGAGGAAATTGCAGAGCCGGTGACGGATGGATGAATTTTTCGGAGAAAAATGCATTAGAACGCTTGAAGAAATAAGGGATGAAGGCCTAGAGAACTGGATTAAGAAGAATTATGGCTAGCCCTATTTGCGGTCAAAGTATATGCTTTTGCCCTTAGCCGACAATGGAACCCCCATAATTACGCTTGCTTCAGGAAGCATGCCGAGCCTCTTCGCCGCCACGCCAATCCGATACATAATTCGATTATCAACATTAAGTATGCCGGCTGTCTTTACTGCGGAGCCTATGGCTATTCCTAAATCTAGAAGCTTGAATATGCAATTTGGCCCAATAAAGTCTTGACCTAACTCTTTCGCGGTTTCCTCAAATTCTTTACAGGATTTGTAGCCGCATCCTCCACAGTTTAGGCCGAAACTTTTGGTGCCCCTTACTCCTATGAGCACAACTACGTCGGAGTCATGTACATTTCTTGCGTCACGTGTAAATCCTGGAATCTGCCTTTCCTCCGCTATTTTCTCCATTTCAGCTGCTATTTTTTCTTTCTCTTCGCCATAAACAATTGCTGCTGTTATGTCGTCTATTCCGCCTGCTTTTGGAGCGGTTCTCGCCGATACAAGC
>JAPDJO010000008.1 GCA_029259115.1 Thermoplasmatota archaeon
TAGAATAATGCTCTATTGCTTGTTTGCTTGTTTGTTTACATTGTATCGATTAGATTGTAGATTAGGGGATTAGATAGTTTGTTGGTTGGGTTGTTGGTTGGTTTGTTGTTTGGGGGGGTAAATTTTTAATATCCAAGTAATGAAGCTCCTCTATGTAAGGTGAGATGATTGCCTAACTTTTGTCCCAATTGTGGAAAAAAGCTTCCAATTCCAAACCCAAACTTCTGTCCAAATTGTGGTCTTGACTTAAGAAAAGAAAAAAGTTACGTTCTGTCTACTGAAGAAAGTACGAAAGAAAAAGAAGTGCAACGCGCAATTCATGAACTAGGTGAGAAACTGGAGGAATGTGTAGAGAAAATATTGGCGGCTAAGGGTTATAAAACTAAGAGACGAGTGAGACGTGTAGGTTTAAGTGGAGCACATCACGAAATTGATGTTTTAGCACAAAAAGGCAAAGTTATTAAAGTTGTGGAGTGTAAGAACTGGAGAGCACCAGTAGGTAAAAAAGTTGTAGAGGATCTTTATGCTAAGCTTAAAGATTTAGATCTAAAATGCGATGGAATTGTTGCATCCTTTGCTGGATTTACGGAGGATGCTAGAAATTTCGCTGAGTATTATGGAATTGAATTATGGGAGCCAGATTATCTTAAGGAAGAATTATTTGCAGTCAGTGTTGGTAGAGCAAAAGAAGTAGAATTCGGTGAAACCATTAAAGTGGAAAATGCTCTTCCGTTAAAAATTAGCTTTATGAAAGCTGCTGAAATAAAGCTTCAGAATAAGGATAAAATTGCGGTGAGTGGAAAACTATCTTATCATCCTTATTATGTTGTTAGCTATTCATATTATGCTAGATTTAAAGACCCAACAAAGACAGTTCATAAATTTAAGGATGAAGGCAAAGTATTCATTGACGCATTAGATGGAGAAGTGCTAAATCCTCCTCCGGTAAAAGACATAGTAGGGTTTGCAAGGAAGCTAAAGAGCATCATATCGAAACAGAAAAGGGAAGAAAGTAAAAGAAACAAAAAGTTCATCGAGGAAATTGAATTAGGATTGAGTATGCGTTCAAACTATAATGTAAAAGCAGGGGAAAATTATGTGGTAAGGATTTTTGAACCTTCTATAAGCAGACGCTCTGTTGCCAAGTCAGCAACAAATTACATTATTGAAAAGAATACTAGGAAAATAGAATATACGCCTAAAAATCAAGAAGACGAACTCTTCCCAGAAACAAAGACCATTACGTACATCCCCAAAGTCAAAGACATTAACATAAAAAGTGTAGTGTTAGTTTACGTCCCAAAATGGGAAGTTAACTACGAAGCCTTTGGCAGAACATATGTAAGAGAAATGCTGGCGTTCTCAGGAACAATTTTAGAGGATAATATACGATATTGCCCAAAACATATTGGGCTTTTCAAAAAGGAAACTATTGCAGTTTGTGAAGTCTGTGGCCAAGCGCTATGCAGTGTACATGTTTTTCAATGTCCTATTTGTGGAAAATGGTTATGCGAAGATGATGGAATATTCTGTGAGGATTGTAAGAGAATATACTGCAAAGAGCATCCTCTTCTGAAATGTGAAATTTGCGGCCAACCTTTATGCGATGATTGTAAGTTAACTTGTCCAATATGCGGAAAAACCTATGGCCATAAACACGCCCGCACATGCGACAATTGCGGAAAAACAGTGTGTGAAAATTGCGCAACTACCACAGGCTTGATAAGAAGAAAAACTCTCTGCAAGGAATGCCAAAAATCCCAACGTTAAATTAATGATAGGGAAAGGGCTTTTATGACTATAATTTTTCCGAAAGGTTTAGAGGATAGAATATTCATCAAATAGTGAGGTTGAGCCATGAAAAAACTTGTGACCATAGGGCGTGGTGGAACCGGAAAAACAAGTTTCGTCGCTTTAATGACGAAATATTTGATAGAAAAAGGCGTAGAGCCAATTCTGCTTGTAGATGCTGACCCAGACCAGAATTTAGGTGAAATGCTTGGTATAGACCTTGAAAAGCAAGGTAAGAAATCAATTTCCGAACTAATTGTTGAAACATTTATTGAAGGAAAAGGAACAACAGTCGGTGTTCCGCCATCCGAGCGTATGGAAAGCAAGATATGGGAGAAGGGCATGTATGAAGGCGAATATTTCGACTTTATCGCCATAGGAGTAAAATGGGTTGAAGGATGCTATTGTCTACCAAATGCCGCCTTGAAGGGAGCAATGGAGAAGCTTTCCAAGAATTATGAGTTCATCCTTATCGATTCGCCGGCTGGCCTAGAGCATCTAAACAGACGAATAACCCACCAAATAGACGATATATTCGACATAATTGACCCCTCAAAGAAGTCTTTCGACCATGTTTATCGAGCTAACAGAATAGCGAAAGAAGTTAAAATAGAATTCAAAAACTTCTACATAGTTGGCGGATACAGATTCCCCGAAGAAATGGGCAGAAAAGCTGAGGAAATTACTGGGATGAAGTTTCTTGGAAAAATAGCCTATGATGAGAATGTTGAGAGATACGTACTTGAGGGAAAATCGCTACTGGAGCTTCCAGATGATTCGCCAGCCTACCTGTCTGTTAAGGAAATTATGCGTAGAGCCGGCTATTAGCAGACTAAAAGTCTTTTTAGAATTTCTTCAGCCTCTCGCTTACCTTTCAAATTCTTCATGAGGATTTTTCCAGTTCTATAAATTCGCATTTGCTTTCCTTCAAATTCTATGTCGTAGGCTATGTTGGCCAACGACCTAACAATCTTGGCTTTGTCTAAAATTTTCTTGATAGCTTCATCCTTTCCCTCATGCTTTAGCATTACAATTATGTCTCTTTCTTCTCCGCATGCCTCCTCAATGTTTGCGACATACTTCTCTAAAATTTCATTATGCGACACTTTCTATACTCCTCAAAACTTCGATGAATCTGTCGATTTCCTCCTTCGTGTTATATATGTAGAAGCTTGCTCTCGCTGAGCCTTTAATTCCAAGTCTGCGATGGAGAGGCTCGGCGCAATGGTAGCCGCTTCGAACCATTATGCCAAAACTGTCAAGCATTAAGGCGACATCATGGGGATTCATTCCATCAATGTTAAATGGAATAATTCCGCATTTAAGAGAGGCATCTTTCGGTCCATAAAACTTGACTTTTTCAAATTCTCCGAATCTTTTCAAGGCGTACTCGGTTAATTCGCGTTCATGCCTTTGAACATTTTCCATTCCGATTCGCCGGAGATATTTTACTGCTTCCATTAGGCCTATTCCGCCGCAAATGTTGGGTGTTCCAGCCTCGAACTTCCACGGTAGGTCATGCCATTCTATTTGGCAGTTTCCATTTGGAGATTGGCATCTAACAGATTTTATCATGCTTCCTCCGCCGAGGAAGGGCTCCATCTCTTCTAGAAGCTCTCTTTTTCCGTAAAGAACTCCTATTCCTGTTGGCCCAAGCATTTTGTGGCCGGAAAAGGCGAGAAAGTCTACATCAAGATTTTTCACGTCTATTGGCATGTGCGGAACCGATTGGGCACCATCCAAAATGATTATTGCGTCATATTCATGTGCAAGTTTCGCTATTCTTTTAACATCGTTTATTGCGCCAGTTACATTTGATACGTGAGAAACACAAATAATTCTGGTTTTTTCTGTTGTTAGTTGTTCTAGGCTTTCAATGTTTAGAGTTCCATCTGCATTAATGTCTGCATATTTAACTTTGAATCCGCGAATTTTTGACAGTATTTCCCATGGAATAATGTTGCTGTGATGCTCCAGCAGAGTCGTTAAAACCTCATCGCCTTCGCTGAGCTTGTTAAGCGCCCATGAATACGCAACCAAATTTATCGCTTCAGTAGTATTCTTAACAAATACTATTTCTTCCATTCCATCTGCATTTATGAAGTTGGCTACTTCTTTATGGGCGTTCTCGTAAAGTTCTGAGGCTTCCTGCGAAAGAGTATGAACGCCTCGATGAATGTTGGCGTTATACTTTTCATAGAATTCCTTCATTACATCTATGACTTGTCTTGGTTTCTGAGAAGTTGCAGCGTTGTCGAAATAGATGAGTTTATAGCCATTAATTTCCCTATCGAGAATTGGAAAATCCTTCCTAATCTCGTAGGGGTTAAACATTTATCTTTTCCCTTCAAATTCACCCATTTTCTTGGCGAGCATTTTGGCAAGTTCTTCCTCTTCCAATGCCTGTTTCTCCTCGAAAGTTTGTTCTTCGGGAAGCCATTCCGGATTTTTCCCCTTCTTCTTATAATATTGTCTTATTGCCCTTCTTAGGGCGCCAACAGCCAATATTCCGCAGTGAAACTTTACTGAGGGCAGTCCGCCGATCTCTTTTACGACTTTTTTCCATGAAACTTCCCATGCCTCCCTTAAGGTTTTTCCCCTAATCATTTCTGTTAGTATGCTGGAGGTTGCGATGTTGGCGGCGCAGCCGTAGCTTTCGAAAGAGGCCTTTTCAATTACTTCTCTTTTCTCGTCGATTTTTAGGTAGAAGGTTATCATGTCTCCGCATGCCGGGTTGCCGGCCACGGCTGACACTGTCGCGTCTTCCATTTTCCCAAGGTTTTTAGGATTCCTAAATAATTCCAGAACCTTTGGATTGTAGGGCAAAGGCGACCTTGACATTAGCTTTCACCCATTGAACCATAAATTTTCCTAAGCCTCGCCACGGCTTCTGGAATAACCCTCAAAACATAATTTATGTCTTCCTCTGTATGATAACGTGTAACCTTCATTAGGATGCTTCCATGCGCCTCCTCAAACTTTCTTCCAATCGCTATTAATACGTGGCTTGGCTGTAAGGCTCGCCGGGTACACGCGCTTCCGCTTGAAACATAGACGCCTTTTAGGCTAAGCTCTATTGTGAGGGCTTCTCCTTCACATTTTAAAAAGCTAATATTAACATTGTCTGGGCTTCTCTTTTCGCCGGTCGGCCCATTAAGAATAGTCTCTTCGACATTGCCGAGAATTCCCTCTATTAGCTTGTCTCTCAGCCTTTTCATATGGGAAATGTTTTGCTCAAAGTTTTGGAAGGCAAGCTCTGAAGCCTTAGCGAAGCCAACTATGGCTGGAGTGTTCTCTACGCCTGGCCAAAGCCTCTGCGTGCCAATCTGCCCCTCAATTATTCTTTGAAGCCTAAATCCTTCCCTTACATAAAGCGCGCCAACTCCTCTTGGCCCCAGAATTTTGTAGCTGCTAAGAGTAGCCAAATCGACAGGTATCTCTCTTACGTTGAACGATATTCTGCCGTATGCATCTGAGAGATCTGTGTGAAAGATGATGTCTGGATTTTTATCCTTAACTATTTCTAGAATCTCTTTTATTGGCTGTATTGTGCCAATCTCATTGTTTACTGCTGAAAAGCATGCAAGAACAGTGTCTTTATCAATTTTTTCCTTCAGTTTTTCCAGATTTACAAAGCCTTCCTTGTCTACTGGAACTTTTTCGGTTTTAAACCCGTATTTTTCAAGCATTTCACAGACATGAATTATGCTTAACGGCTCAATTTCGGAAATAACTATTTTGTTTCCTTCCTTTCTCTTTTTTAGGGCAGTTCCAATTATTGCTAGGTTGTTTGCCTCCGTTTCTCCGGGCGTAAAATTGATTTCTTCAGGGTTTTTCCCGCCTAAAAAGCTGGCTATTTTCTTTGCGGACTTGATTATGACTTCGTAGGCTTCCCAACCCGGCTTATGAGTAAGAGTAGGATTACCATACGCTTTTCTGTTAAAATAGGGGAGCATAGCCTCAACAACTTCTTCAGGAACAGGACTCGAATTTTCAATGTCCAAGTAGACTTCTCTTTCTAGGCCTTCATGAGCCTTAATCAATTCCTCGACGCTTTCAACCAAGACTAAACACCAATTTTAGCGTCTGCATTCATGGTAAACAATAACAATGTTATAAACATTCCCTAACAATGAAGGCTTACCGATTAGTCATCGTCCAGTGAGGTTCCTATTAGGAAAAAGCCGAAAACCAGCAGTAATGTGAGCATTACTGGTGGAAGCCACACCCACCACGCTCTGATCCCTCCTAATTGATAGGCATCATAGAGTATGCGTCCCCAAGTGGGCACGTTTGGATCGCCGAATCCAAGAAAATTTACAGTTTGAAATAGAAGTAGAACACTAATCGCTGTGAAACATAGGTTTGCTAATGCGTATCGGATAGATGTGTAAATTTTGCTTTTGATTGTTTCTTCTTGGTTATATTTTATCATGTATGCGTTTCTTGAGGCAATAGCCACTATTGGAACGAGAACCCAGAAAACTACTAGAATAGCAAGGTTTGTATAATACAAATAATTCATGTTGATGAGTAGAATTATGAAAATTGGTATGAAGGTGAGAGTTTCGTTCGCGGCAATTATTATTTTGTCCGTCCATTCCTTGAAATAACCCGCAAGGAATCCTATAGGTAAACCTAAAACAACGGCTATATCCGCTAACGCTAAACTTGTAAGTAAAACGCTTCTTGCCCCATATACCAGCTCAGTCCATACGTCGTGGCCAGCTGAGTTTGTCCCAAGAATGCCGTGGCATCTACCCCATATCGTAAGCCCAACCTCCTTGAAAGTAAACTGAGCATAGGCACCATCCGCCCGTAAACACTCAAACTCCACCATAATCTTCAACCCATAAATTCCCTTCTGAGAGAAGATGATTAGCGCAGGATCTACCCAAGGCACACCTGGCTTATACAGCGAACTTAAAATGGGAAAGTAAGGGTTGTCGAGGAATGAGTCTCTACTTGTATTAACGTTTATTTCATTGAAAGGCATGTCATGCCAGAAATATTGTATATAGACGGTCATATTAGCCTTCGTCGGGTCTCTAAAATACTGTTCATATAGCGGATTAGCCGTATAATTCTGAATTATAAAGCATAGCTTGCTCACCTTAACATTGCTAAACTTCATGTGGAAGGCGAAATGCATCGTAAATGTCGGCGGAGCCCCATACTCATAACTGAAATTGCCAAAATCCAACAAAACCCAAGCCCTCTCACCCCTCTTCGTTGGAGTAAAATTAAACAATAGCCTATCCATATCCACTGCCACATTACCCCGATAATCCTCCAACACAGCATCATGCAAATCCGGCTGAATCCTCATTGTCGGATTATAATCCCTATACTGCGGAAAAATCCTGAACCATTCAGGCACAGCATACCTTACCGCTAGTCTTGGTGATTTATATTTCTGTGACTCTGGCAAATACGGAGTTAATAGCGGCGCAAGAACTGCCATTATAACAAAGCCTAAAATTATGATTACTCCGGCGAATCCTACTTTGTTGTGGCTGAAGTCTACCCAGAAATTCTTTATTTTTCTCTTATATATTTCCCTTTTAGGTTTACTTAGGAACGACATTTAGTGTTACCTCCTTACTCCAACCTTGATTCTTGGGTCTAAGAAACCATAGGCCAAATCTACTATGAGATTTGCAGCTATCATTAGAACCGCATAATTATACATAACTGCTTGGGTCACTGGGTGATTATTTTCCATTAAGGCGTCAATATACCACTGTCCTATTCCTGGCCATGCAAATATTGATTCAGTGATTATTGCACCCGTCACTATCCCTGGGATTGATAATGCTATCATAGTTACTATAGGAGGTAATATGCTTCTGAACGCATGCTTCACTATGACGTCTCTTTCTCTAAGACCCTTAGCCCTTGCCGTGAGAACAAAGTCCTCAGTTAACGCATCAACCATCATATTCCTTGTATAAAGTGCCCAAGAGCCAAAACCCGCCAAGATTAAGGTTATAATGGGACTTATTGCATGATGTAATACTTCAGCTGTAAGCGACAGAGGATCTTGAGGTGGTGGAGATCCAACAAGTCCTGCGCGTGGAAATATGTGGAGCCAATTACAAAATATGGCCACCCATATCAGCTGTATGAAGAATACTGGTACTCCCCATGTTAGTAGCCCTAGTCCAATTACTGCTACGTCCATTTTTTTGCCTCGTCTAGCTCCGGCTAGCATTCCCAGCGGAATTCCTATAGCTATTGTGCCCACAGTTGCTGTTCCCAAGAGTATAATTGTATTCCTTAGTCTCCATGCCATTTCTGGCGCTATTGGTGAAGCGGCAGGGTCAAATTGTCTACCGTAATTCCATGTAAATAGGTTATAGAGATAGGTTAAATATTGGTCTGGGAAGAGAGGTCTATCTATTTGCCATAGCTTTTTCATAGCCTCTCTAGCTTCCGGAGGGAAGTGCGGGTCCATTATTAGCTGGCTGGGGTCTCCTCCGACGAGGACTCTGAATATTAGGAAGTTCAATGTCACGATTACCCATAGAGTAAGGAAAGCAATCGCTACTCTTTTAGCAACGTAAACGGCATACATTGATTCTCCCTTCTACCTGTTGAGTTATTTTCAGATTTAAGCTTTTGTTCCACTATAGATTTGGGCATGTAACTTTTTTCCATAAGACTTTTAAGGGCGCTCAGTTTTATATAACTCGAGTAAACAGTTAGGAGAGAAGGGAGAAAATGCAATTTAAAAAGTTATTATTGGTTCCATTTGCGTTTGCAATGATTTTCCTGATGATTTCTGTTGTATTCAGTAGCCCTGCAGTCCACAACAGCGGGTTGCCAAAGACCGATGAGATATGGTATAAGGCATATCCTGGAGCTGCGCCGGACGTTATTGTTGATGAGTTTATAGGCGGCGTGACAGATTGGATAGGCGGTCCAGGTAGGAAGGACTTATATGACCGAGTAATAGCTGCTGGCCACAAAGTTTCCGAAATGTCTCCTATGGCTGAGTTCGCTTTTATGCCTATTAACTGTCGTGACTATAAGGTGACAAGTGGAGAATCAAACTTCCCACTTAATGACAGCAACTTCAGAATAGCACTCTCCTACATTTACGGCGTTGACAGAAAACAAGAGGACGTCTTCGCCTACGTCCAGGCCCCGTGGGAGTTCGCTATCGGCAACCCCGTGCCGCCCGCCCAAGAACCTTGGTATGATGAATCCATACAGATGCCCGACACAAGCTTTGATATGGCATGGAGCATACTGGAAAGTGCCGGCTATTATGTTAATCCGGATGATAATTGGCTTCACTGGACAGACGGTGTAAGAGACATAAAAGTTAGAAACATGGAAGTCTGGTACAGCACAGGTGCCCTCTATTGGGAGCGAGGGCCAGGAGTAGGATTTGTAAGGGCTTTCAACGAATTTATCAGCTACATAGGCGCGGTTGGACCAACAATGACCCTCAAACCGCAGACATT
>JAPDJO010000086.1 GCA_029259115.1 Thermoplasmatota archaeon
TTTTGTAGCTGTTATATTTCTTTGCTACAACAAATTCTGTTATACTTGACAGATCCATTCTGTCTCGCTTATTGGGGTTCTAATGCATGGAATTAGAACATTGTGAGTGAGGATTTTTATCGTGTTTTAGTATACTTGTTTATGGCAATTAGCGAATTTTCTATATCTTTCATTAACCATATGTTTCAGTTCGTCAATTCTTTAATATCCTTATCTAAAATTGCTGTTTCGGGAAGGATGACCTTCTCTTGATCTAACTCCCTTCTCAAAGTCTATTCCCGATTCTCTGCTTGGTTCAATCTTTTCATATCAGGAGATTTCTTCCCAAAATTTGATCATACGGGGCGCTGACAGCTATTGGTTTGAAGAGATTATCAAGATTTAGTTTTTCTTGCCTTACTTTGTGAACCTAAGGTCATCATCCATCAATAAAATCATATTATCTAACAGATTCTTGAGCTCAACTAAGGGAATCCCACGAAGATTTGTACTGTCAGAAAAGTTCAAAGCATCTTCTCTAGCAATAACATGCATAGACTATGATAATTATCAATAAAAAATTGAGTGAGAGATAACATGTTAAGATTAGATTTTGGAGCATAGTATTCTATATTGCTAGCATCATTTACTTTCCCTTAGTCTTAGCAATAAAACCTCTGGGCCTGTTCCGAAGATTATGATTATTTTTGCTTTGGATTCTTATATCAATTGCCTATGGTCTTGGCCGTGTGGCAGCCTTTAAGAAATGCAATGAAGAAGCGTAATGCCTATATATCTTCTTACTTAACATAAAACCGAATTTTGTTTTGCCCAGCTTCCCGTCATTTGGGCAGTCTCAAGTTTAATTAAGAGGAATGACAGAAAAAAGAGGGAATGCAGGGATGTTTTCAAAAGCAAATTCTTCGAGATCTACGGAATGTAAAGGACAAAGAAAGGTTTTCGCTTATTTCAAGGAATCAGGATATACCATAATACCATTAAATCTTCATTTCTGAACACAAAGTGTGGACTTTTTCAACAAAAGTCTTCAAAATCTTGTTACATATTTCGCATGGTTGTTCGTTTAAACACCACTAATCGAAATTCGTTTGTCAATTTCTCTCATGATTTTATTTTCTTAAAAAGGATAAGAAGCATGGTTATTGTCATAACTAGGATTAGGGGAGCCAATTTTGGAAATTCGGGAATAGGTGTTTGCGAGACAACTCTATACGCGTTTATGAGCCCCCATCCATAATATGGATCCCATCCTTCTTCACCGAGATCTTCTGCATATACGCGAAGTGTTGCAACAACGTCCTCATTACTTAATTCAGGATATTTAGACAGTAAAAGAGCTACTACTCCAGCTACATATGGAGCTGCGAAAGATGTACCACTTCCGTAAGCATACTTTCCATTTTTCCAGGTTGAAATGATATTTACTCCCGGAGCGCAGAAGTCTATATAGTCACCAAAATTGCTGAAATGCGCTTTAATATCGTTTTGATCAATGGCTGAAACCGCTATTACTTCGTCGTAGGCTGCAGGATAAAAGGGTTCACTAGTGTTGTCGTTGCCTGCAGCGGCCACGAGTATGCACCCTTTTCGATAGGCGTAGTCAATGGCGGCTTTTGTGGCTAACGAGAGTGGTGAATACTTTCCGCCGAGACTCATCACAATTACCCTTGCACCGTTGTCAGCTGCACGTATTATTGCTCTATCAAGGTCTATCCAGTTTCCGCCTGAGGAAGTAAGCACTTTTAATGGCATAATTTTTACTTCTGGGGCAACGCCTGCTATGCCCACTCCATTATTGGCTATAGCAGCTATTATTCCTGCGACCATGGTGCCATGACCATCTAAGTCAGTAACGTTATCATTGTTATCAACAAAGTTCCACCCATCAATTATGTTAGTGGATATGTCAGGATGATCCCCATCGACGCCCGTATCTAAAACGGCAACTATAACCCCAGAGCCTCTATAGCCTGTTTCATAAGCTTTGTCCGCGTCTATTCTATACCAGCCCCATTGCTCTGACACTAAGGGATCATTTACCGAGCTTGCTGCAACAATTAGTTTTACATTAAATGTATACAGCAGTAGTGCTAGCACGAAAAACCATGGGCGATGGGAGATTAAAGGCATGTTATTTCCCCATGATAAGTTAGCTATCAGTCTTATTGAAAAATAAAGTGTTAAGAATTTTGAATATGAATTGCGAATTAACAAGTTTTATGAGTTCAGATTCAGATTAAACCCGTTCAGCGGTGCATTATATGCTCTGTCACTCAGTCGTTAAAAGACGGTACTTCATAATGCTTCTTTTGTTACTTTTTACATTCTCGACGCTCACTATTACGTACGTTTGGAGAAGCGTTTCAGGAGAGTCTTCTTACGGCACGCGATCAATAAAAAACAAGACTTTTTATCTACATAGTTTAAATGAAACGCGAAATGTGGGCCCCATTACAACCCGTCACATTTTTAACTCAAGCGTAGGACAGAGAGTTGACTCAATAACTTCAAACATGCGCATAATCGCGCGTTGGTTCCTATATCCAGAACTTGCCGAAAGCGTTCATATTGAAGGGAATGTTAATCTTACTCTGTGGTACAAGGCTGTAGGAACCCTAGACGGAGCCTTATGGACTTTAACGCTTAATGAACTAGATAAAGACGGAAACATAATCTTAATCCAACAATCCTCATTAGATCTACCATACGATCCATCCGATTTTGCTGAAACTACAATTTCTGCATTTGTGAACCACACTTTACAGCGCGGCTCAACTCTTGAGGTTCATATCAACATAAAAGGGAATTCTGCAACCGATTACACAATTGCTTGGGGAAATTCAACTTTCGATAGCCGGGTAGTTTTGCCCGTAAGAGATTACATAAAAATTGTTCCAGCATCGGAAGGAGGTGTATGGACTCTAAACAACGAGTTTCAAGCCCAAAGCACTTTTCCTTCTGACGCTGAAAACAAGACCATCTACATTCGAGTTAAAGTAACCGATCCATTTGGAGGATACGACATTTATGATGTGAGGATATGTGCTTGGATGCCCAACGGAACGGTAATACCCGAGCTAAGTAATGCTTCAGCTACGAGGATCTCAGGGTATTTTAACAGCTTTCAGAGCATCTTTGAAGTAGTGTGGAATTATGAGGGTTATCCTGAAGGCCGCTATAACATAACAGTTTATGCAGTTGACAATAATGGTTACTTAACTTTCCTTCGTACCGGAAATTATGGAGTTCATTTGGAAATTGATGAAAGTGGCGTTTTCTTCATTGGGGCTCCTCCGCTGGAGATTCACATTCAAATCTTTGATGGAGACGGGGAAGCACTAGAAGGTGCTACAGTTCTAGTATTGTTAGGAGATGAAGTACAGTTTTCAGGAGTGAGCAACTCTAGCGGATATGTCAAGGCAAACCTTGTTCCTGGAAGTTACCGAGTGGAAGTTTGGTGGATGGAAACCCTTGTAGGCTATAGAGGTCTGTTAGCTGATAAAGACTGGTCTGCAGAATTACCTTTCAGAATAAACGCCACGGTTTATCAAGTTTCATTCAGAGCGTTGGATATTAAAGGGAAAAGTCTTGAAGAAGCTGCCTTTACTGTTCGTTTTCCGAACGGGCGGACAGTAGATGAACCTCTCATAGCTGATGAGCAAGGAGTAGTTTTCCTTGGCAAGGTTCCGGGAGGAACTTATAATGTTGTTGTTATGTGGCGGGGAAAAATAGTTGCCGATTCATACGTAGAGGTAAATGCTTCTGGAATAAATGATATATCTTGCAGGGTATTTTACGTTAATTTCGTTACCTCAGACCTAAATGGAGAGCCAGTGCAGAACGCGCTTGTTATGATTTCTGACCCCGTTTTTGGCACAATGGTCGAGGCGGATCTTACAAATGCTTCCGGTCAGCTGCTTTCCAGGCTGCCAGCCGGATCGTACAAACTTAATGCCAAATGGTTCGGTATCTCGGTTCTTGACGTATACGAGATTGACATCTGGGACAACATGGATGTCTTTTTAAAATTGAACATTTACACATTTAGGATAATTCCAGTTGATTCTAGAGGAACTGCTTTGAAGGACGCCACAGTAATTGTCTCATCTGGAGTGTTTGCCAAGTCTGGCAATACTTTCGGCAGCGGAGAAGTCGATTTTAGGCTTCCCTTAGGAAGCTATTTGGCAAAAGTTCACTGGCAAAATATGGAAGTCTATAGTGGAGTTATAACACTTAATAGCAGTCAAGATGTTTTTACGCTAAATACTAATGTTTTCTATTTAACAGTTAGGGTCTGTGATAAGGAAGGTGCTCCGTTAGAGGGCGCGTTTGTAACCGTAAAGTTAAATGAAACAGTTGTGAGTGCGTCCTCTACCGATGTTGAGGGCAACGTAGAATTTCAACTTCCTATAGGAACTTACGATATAGAAGTGAGTTTTAAATCAACTTATTATCTTACCTACTTTGAAGATCATAAGACTTCGACTGTGAACCTTAACGGAGACAAAGATGTTAGTATATCTTTCGCTTCATTTCCCATTCCATTTTACAAGACAAACCTATTCTTTATCTTAGTAGCCCTTTCAGCTCTCGTAATTAGCATCACTATTTTCTATACTTATTCAAGTTTAGGAGTGTATCAAAGTGAGACTAAGAAGCTTAACCCCAATATTTATGCTAATCTTGATTCTTACGGTCTGCTCAGACATAAAAGTTTATCATAGTTTTGCCTCTGAAAATTCTTTCACGGGGCCTCCTAAAAGTAAGACATTATGTTTCCATAACTTCACAAAAACTATTTTGGGTCAAGACCGTTACATAATGAATACCTTACTTCCCCGAGGAGAAAATCCTATAGAAATTGTATTTTATGATGCAGAAAAATCGTTTAGCTGGTTTATAGATCCTCCACTAGCCGGCGACCTTTGGCTTAATGGTACAGTCTCTCTTAACATATGGATGAAACTCATTTCAGGAGCAGGAGAAGGAACTTTATTTGTTACTTTTAGTCTTGGCTTATATGAAATCTTTGAGAATGGAACACGAACATGCATTATCAATGAGGGTGAAGCAATAAATCAGGTGACCTTAGGGCCGATTACCAGCCACTTTTCAGAGTACTCTGCTAAGGGATACATCCAAACGATGTACAGAGTGAGTGCAGGATCACGTTTAGAAGTAGTTTTGGGCATCAGTAGTAATGATAGAGCGAAAAAACATGTTATTTGGGGCAGCAGCGACTTCAGAAGCCGCGTCTCATTACCTGCCCTAAACCACATTGATGTAAATAGCGTCGATGCTTTCAATGCAAAGGGAGAGCAACCATCCTACTTCAAGACTAATGATACAATAACATTTAAGGCAACAATCGTAGATCCTTTCGGAGGTTATGATATTCGATGGGTTAATTTTACTCTAGAGGCTCCTGACGGCTCTCTACTTTTCCAGAAAGCTTCGATGAAATTGGTCGATGGCAATGATACTTCATTTTCCTGCATTTACGAATTAGTGTGGGAAACCATACCCAAAATGAGAGGCACCTATTACGTAACCGTGGAAGCTGTAGACAACACGGGGTATTATTATCGCTTTCCAGATAGACCCGACGACGAAACTTTTGGCGGCCACCTAGAAAGCGAGACCATAACTATTTCTATTGGAAAGGTAATCTGCGCTGTCTTTATGATCCAAGACTCGCTTGCGCAACCATTGGCTAAGGCAATTTTAGAACTTTGGGATGGAACTAATCTCATAGCTCAAGTATGCACAAATCAATCAGGATGGACGGAAATACCTAATGTCCCAAGTGAGGGAAACTACACCGCCATTGTCTGGTGGCAAGGCGTCAAAGTATTTGATGGGCAAATTTACATCAATGAGACCAATATAGAAGAAAATCCGATAATCTTGGAAACCGCTGTATATTATCCAACATTTAGGATAGTTGATTACGCTAATATACCGCTGGGAGATGCAAACGTCTTCATTTCCTATCCAAACGGCACTATGTCGATTCTTCCATTGAAAACAGATATTCACGGGCAATTTAATCTGTCTCAGGTGGCAGGAGGAACCTACATGTTAAGGATTATCTGGAGTGGTGTTGAAGTAGGCCTTAAATATGTAAATGTGTCTTCGAATGAAATTTACGTAGTTAAGGCAGACGTGTTCTATCTCACAGTAAAAACTGTAGATCCTAAAGGTTATTCTGTAGAAAGCGTTCATGTTATCGTTTATGACGTTTCACGCGCTCTAGTGGTTGATTCCAAACTCTCTAATGCATCTGGAATAACTGTTTTTAGGCTACCCAAGGCTACATATAACTTAAGGGCAGTATGGCTAGGCGCTAACGTTGGATTTGCAGAAGCAATTAAACTTGATCAAAATTTAACTATCGTAATACCCCTCAAAATATTTGACGTTACAATAAAGGTTGTTGACCAAAGACAGATTCCCCTTGAACTATCAACAATTGAAGTTTCACATGAGGGGTTTAATGTTGTGGGTACTTCAGATCAAAACGGTAAAGTAACTTTCGCACTTCCTAAGGGCACACTTAGTTTAAGCGTATGGTGGGAAGGCACCCTAGTTTTCAACGGAAATTTCACAATAAACGAAAATAGGACAGAGGTTACCGTGACGACTCAAGTTTACTACATAACATTGAAAACTATAGATAGAGATGGAAATCCAATAGCCGGGGTTTATCTAACACTGCAAAAGGACGGAGTTGCTATGGGCGGCGGCTTTACAAACCAAAAGGGAACTTGCGAGTTTAGATTACCCGTAGGCAACTATACGATTATCGCGGAGCTAAAAACTACCTTCCTCTTAACAAGTGTAAACTTTGTCGAAATTGAAAAATTCCAAGCACCATCGGACACTATGGTAACCGTTCAATTTTTAGAATTCCCTCCACCGTTTACTAGCACGGTTCTATTTTACATAGTCTTAGCTTTGACCGTTGTATTTACGGCCTTAATTCTTATAATCATCATGCGGAAACATGTATCAAGATGACATTCCCCTTCCATCTGCTCCACATACTATAAACGGCAGAAAGCGCAACTTCTATTAGTTATCGCTAACTGGGATGTACTAAAATATGTGTAAATTAACGCAACTTAATCTATTGCAGTTTCGCATATCATAATACACGGTAGGTAAGCTCTTAGCGTATTCCTTAACTTGATCTTCAGACAGCGAACTAAATAATGACAACCCATCATTTGTCTTATCAACTAAAAAACTTTTATTCATTAAAGGGTATAAAAGTTAAATCGTTCATTCAGGAATGGTTACCTGAGAGGGGAAACTTCTTGTCTGCGAAGGAAGCCGTGTTAATAATCTGTATAATCGGTTGTTTACTCGCCTCGCTATTCCTGTTCTCGTTCACATCGGAGTTCTTAACTGGATTTCTCGGTTTAAAGAAGGGGGTAAATGATTACATAAAGGATATATTCAACCTCTCAGACTTATGGGCTGACACATTCTCGAATGTGCTTGCAAGCGGCGTGCTCTCCAGCATATACTACCTCCTGAAGATACTCGGACTCTTGAGGAGGGAGGAGTCACTGAAGAAGGAGGACCTAGTTGAGGTTATAGACAAGTTCATGGGTGAGAAGACTCCTGAGCTTAAGTCACTGGATGAGTTCAAGACTAAGCTGGCTGGGAAGTACGCTGTTGTCTGTCCATACTGTGAGGCTTGGAACACGGGGAGCTCTGGAAGGTGTGTGAATTGTGGTAGACCAGTCGCCGTCAGGGGGATCCCGCCGATCAAGATACCGCTTCCAGAGGTCTTTGACATGTTGCAGGGGTACTATGACGAGGCTTGGGGCAAGTATTCCAAGAGGAAGCTGAACGACGACTTGTTGAGGATGGGGATATCCCCCGAGGAAGCTGTACTTAAATTGAGGAATACGATAAGAAGTAGGAGTGGAGTAGCCGCCTAACGTAAAACTTAGATCACCTTGTTTAGTAGTATGACATCTCCCACCTTACCTATGTCTGACCAGCTTATTGTGTATAAATCACCCCTACCAGCCTGTAGAACCCTCTTCTTCGGGATGCGTATACCCTTAGACCTAGCCCATGGTATTAGGTATTTACGCTTGACGTCCTCAGCCCTGTACTTTCCACGCTTTTTTAGGTCAAGCAGAACCCTCTTTAACAGCTCTAGGACCGTTGGGTATCTGGATGGGACTAGGCTGTTTATGAGACCGTCTATATCATCAACCTCCTTATAGGTGACTTTTTTAGCCTTGACCACCCTGAGGGTTGGCGGTTTGGCGAGGTGGAATGTTACATCGACGGCTTCACCTAGTATCTTAGCCCTTAAGTCTATGACGAGCATGTTCTGGACGTAATCGGTACCATAGTAGAGAGGCCTCCTGTCAAGTTTGAT
>JAPDJO010000093.1 GCA_029259115.1 Thermoplasmatota archaeon
CGGCGCTTGGATACTACTACTATAAATACACAGACTTAATCAACAGACTTGGAGGTTCGCTTGTTTCTATAAACCTCGGCATCGACTATGGCAATGGAACCCGTCGATGGTTTAACGGAACAACAGGGTTAACCCTCTACGATTGTATGAAACAGGCGGGATGGAAGATTGAAACAAAAGATTTTGGAGTCATGGGTCTCTATGTAACCTCGATTAACGGCGTAAAGGAATCGGCTGAAAAGCTTAGATACTGGGGCTGGTGGATATGGACAGACTATGGATGGTCGCATGGAGGCTCGGCATGCAACAAATATGTTGTAAGCCCGAATGAAACTATCATATGGTATTATTCGCAAGTAAATTCAACAACTTGGGAAATGACCCCGCCGCCATAATCACCATAGAATCGGAATTCACTACTTTTACATTCTTTGAGGAGCTTCTATGCCTATTAGATTCAATGAGTTTCTTAAAACTATGCGCACAGCATCTGTTAATGCTAGCCTAGCCTCGCTGAGCTCAGATGGTTCCGCCTTTATGACCGGCAGGGCATTATAGAAGCTGTTAAATTTATCTGCTAACGCATTGGCGAACTCTGCAATAATATGCGGCTTTAGATTTTCAGCTGCGTCAATAAAGATTTCTGGCCATCTCGCCAGCATTAGAATAAGCTCCTTCTCTAGATTGTGAGTTAAAAGCGCGTAGTCTGGATTTTTTATTTCTTTCTTGGCTTTTCTCAGTATGCTGCACGCCCTAGCATGCGAGTATTGGATGTACGGCGCGCTATTCCTTTCAAAATTTATGACCCTTTCCCAAGTGAATGTTACGGGCTTTGTTGGATCAACCTCGACTAGGGCGTATTTTACGGCGCCTATGCCGACAAAGTTTGAAATTTTCCTTCTTTCCTCCTCTGAAAGATGCGGAGAACGCTTAGAAACCTCTTGATAGGCTTTTTCTATGGCTTCATCCATTACCTCGTCGAATGTTATGTAGCGTCCCCGCCTACTCGACATTTTATAGCCCGGCAAGTTTACGAGGTTATAGGCGAAGTGAGTCAAATTCTTTGCATAATCAACATAGCCAAGCGCGCAAAGTGCAAGCTTTATTTGCAATTGTGGAAGCGACTGTTCCATTCCTACCACATTTATTACCCATTCCGCTTTCTTGAACTTCTCTATGCTATAGGCAATGTCTCTAGTTGTGTAGAGGGTTGTTCCATCAGCCCTAATCAATGTAAGCGACGGAACCTCATAGTCTTCCTTCAATCCGAAAATCTTCTTTAAGTCAAGGTCTCTCGCAACCTTTTCCGCGTCGAATTCCAGAACTCCGCCTTCATAGAATACGTAGGGAGTCTTCTCCAATCTAGCTATTACATCTTGAACCTTGCCTGTCCACGTAAGCTCGCTTTCCCAATCCCAAGAGTCAAAGTATATTCCAGCCCTGCTTAGAGTCTGTCTGAAGCCTTCTAGGCAGATTTCGCATACTCTTCTGATAAGCTTCTTGGCTTCTTCCTTTCCAGCCTCATAATCGCGGATAAGCTTGCCAATTTCCTCTTCTGGATTTTCATCCTTCAAAATTTCGTCAAGAAGCCTATCAAAGGTTTCTCTATGCTTAGTCTGTAGTTCTACGGCTACCGCCATCCAATCGTCAAGTTGACGCTGTAACCTTTGCAGTTCTTCGGAATCAGCTTTTTTCTTTGCATCCTCAACTTGTCTCTTAAGCCTCTGAATCTCAATTATGCAGTTGGTTATTGTATAAATTACGCCTATAAAATGGTCGGGTTTCCCCTCCGGCTTTGGCATTCCAAGCTTCTTGTAGCCATAAGCTATTACGGCGGTTTGCCTTCCAACATCATCAATGTAATAATGCGTATACACTTCGTGGCCTCTAGCCCTCAAAATCCTTGCAAGTGCATCTCCAAGTATAGGATTCCTCGCCTGCCCAATATGAATTGGATGAACAGGATTAACACTTGTATGCTCAACAATAACCTTTTTCGGCATCTCAGTCTTCACAAAGCCATATTCCTTATCAAGCCGCCTTGCAGACTCAAGAGTTAAAGCAGAAAAATTCGCATAATCAGCATAAAAGTTTATGTAGCCTCCGCCAGCCGCCTCAACACGCTCAACCAAAGAACTAGCCGAAACATCAATTCTACTAGCTATCTTCTCTGCAACAACCCTAGGCGATTCACGAATCATTTTAGCCAACTCAAAGCAAACAGAAGAAGACAACTCGCCAAACTGCATGCTCGGAGGCAAATCCAAAACCAGAGAAGAAAACTGAAAATCCGGAAAATCCTCCTTCAAAACCTCAACCAATAACCCTAAACATTCCTCACGCAACTTTCCAAACGGATTCACTGAAACCTCTATCTCCATAACCACTCATAACCTAGACACGATTCTAACGATTTAATTGTTGTGGCGGGCCCGCTGGGATTTGAACCCAGGACCTCCGGCTCCGCAGGCCAGCGTCCTATCCAAACTAGACCACGGGCCCTCAGGAAGGATGGGGGACAGTTCCCAAATATGAAGTTTTCAGTTTCCTAAATAGTTTAACTCCGTTCATGTCGGTTACGTATTCGAATCCCGCCTCTATCAATTGTTTTGCTTCTTTGACGGTTTTTGCTGCTTTGCATATGTATTCTTGGGATTGAGGCAATGCTATAAGCTGGGTGTAGCGTAGGGTTGTTTTGAGGCTTCTGTGGCCGAGAAGCTTTTGAACGTAGAGTATGTCTTTGGTTTTTGCGTATTCGATTGTGGCTTTCCAGTGTCGCAGTGTGTGGAGATGTATCTGCAATAGTCTAGGGTTTCCAAGTTTATGTGCAACCCTTTTTCGTTCTCTTCTGAATTGTCTTCCGAGATTTTTGGAGCTTTTAATTTTCCATATTCGCGTTGAAACTTTAGGCAGTTGCCCCAGCATCGTAGCTAGCTTTTCAGATATTTGGAATATTCTTGGTTCTCCGCCTTTCTCCGGAGTTATACGGATTATTTTGTTCTCCAAATCAACATCGGTCCATTTGAGATTGAATATTTCTCCGCGCCTCGCACCAGTCTCCTTCGCAACTTGTAGGAATGCTGCTATTTGCTTGCTGCAGCCAGCGATAAGATCGTCAATTTCTCTTTCAGTAGGTATGAACGGAGGCTTCTCAACCGGTTTATACTTAGGTTTTTCCCATGAAAGCCCCTGCATTTTAAGAAACAGCGTATACGCTTTGACAACGTTCCATTTTCTACCTTTACTCCACTCTTGAACAGCAATAACCTTCTTTACAGACTCCGGATCGTAAAGGTCCGCTCCTCTCTTCTGCAGTGTCTTTATGATCCTTACATAGCTCTCGATTGTTGATTCTGCATATCCTTGCTTCTTGAGATACCATAGAAACTCAATGACCTTTCCTTTAATTTCAGCCTTTGCTAACTTCTTTGTGGCCCCCGCCGCCCGCTTCCTCACCTCTTCTAGCTCCCTCAAGGCCTCCACGGCCTTGGCCGAGTTTTTCGAAGCAGGACCAAAGCCTGCAACGCCTACTCGGCAATAAAAACTATGCAGATCCTTTCTTTTAGAGGTTTTTGAGGGATCTGAGAAGCGGTAGCCACAGTCGCGACATAGCCAACGCTGGACAATTGCGCCGTCACTTAACTGACGTAATCCATCTTTCCAGACGCGTTTTGAACCACACTGGGGGCAGGTCGGTGTGGCCATTTCGTCGCCTTAATCAGCCGTTTTTTCTGGCTCTTGGTCAGATTCTTCGGTAAGCTTGTTTTGATGATGCATCTTTGAAATGTGTAATTCCAAATCCTTTCTTGCTCCGAAATATCGGCCGCAGAATTGACATTTCAGCATTCCGTGATCTTGTTGAATTTTCCTTTGTGAATCTGTCACTTTACGTAGGCATTTAATGTGGCATGGTTTTCCAGTACTAGGCTCAAAAGTATATTCCTCGAAAACCTCTATGATTGGTCTGCCGCAAATCCAGCAAGTCCTAGCCTCTTCATCATTACTAGCTTCCTGCGTTAGTGTAGCGCCACTCTCTTCCTGAATTCCTAATCTTTGGGCTAAATCTAATATTTCCTGCTTTTTGAAGAAGTATTCTCTTCCGGTTCCCAACCTTCTCTTTTCTGTGAAGCCCAACCGTTTTAATGCTCTCCCAATCCATCGAGTGTTCAGCCACTTCTGTTCTTCGTCGAATTTTTGAGCCATTACGTCCTTGATGTCCTTTATTTTATAGTAACCGTCGTTTTGCACCATTTCCAACAAAGTTTGAACAAGGATTAGCTCTCCAGTCTCAGTAATGTTCTCTACTCGCTTCTCGTTTATCTTCTGAAGTGCAAAATGAATTATTGCTCTTGTTAGTGTCGTTTGTGACGTTTGTGTTGTTTGTGTCCTCAGCGAACTATACTTATCAAAGAACGAGGCTAAACTTATTATTGGTTTCCAAAGTTCTTTTTCTCTATCTGAAATTTGTCCCGGTATATCTGTACTAACGTCACTAACATCATTAACGGCACAAACGTCACTAAATTTATCGTATTCCTCTTTGATCTCTTTCCAATAAGTTAAGTATAGAATGTAGAGGCTATCTCTAATTTCCTGCCAAATTACGTCATGAGACGAAGGTTCGCTATTGATAATCGCCTTATTTTTCCCTCGCTTCATTATAATTGTGATACATCTATCCTCTAGAATGTCCTCGATCCCTTGAATGTTGGCTATCATTTTGGGACAGTAAACCTCAAAGGCTTCAGGAACAAGCCTATCCCTGCCTGTCTTTTCAGTCCTGTAAACTTTAGCTCCTCGTTTATAACCTGAAAGCAACAAATTGCGAAGTTCCGATGCTCTATCCTTATGTGCAAGCTTTTCCGTCTCATCCATTAATAATGTGCAGCGACCGCTCTGGATAAGCCTAAAAATAGCACTAGTGGAAAGATTATTGCTGAAAACGGCATTAAAGCAGATGAGGCTTGCAACCGTCAGCACTTTCGTTTTTCCAGACCGTTTCAGCCCTCCAATGTAAACGTAAGGATACGCATTAAATAGATGAAAAAAGTATGTTCCGATGCTCCACAAAGTTAAGAAATCATAGATTATATCGTTATCAAATTCAATATAGGTTTTCCAAGCCTCTTTAACAATCAAATATACCTGGACGGGATCAACTTTGGCTGCACTGGCAATAAAGGCCTTTATGCTTTCAAGGCTCCAGCGATTCTCAAAACTGACAACACGATATTCAAGCTGCAATCTAAGTTTGCTTAGAACCTCATGGTTACAAAGGATTTTCTGCCGATTCGAAGTTATCAAGAAAGGCAATTCCCTTTCTGCCGTTCCGTTTTCCCTCTGCACTATGCACGGGAGTGTAACGCTGACATAAGCAATGTCATCGATTACTCCTATGGCCGGATGGATCTTCCTAGAAAGCCCATTAAAGACCGGCCTAACAGTCATGCTTGAAAGCTCAAAACTGTCATCAAGTTCAATCGGATTGGATGGTTCGCGGTAGGCCCTCATCTTAGCCCTAAAAACATCTTTTATGCTTACGCCGAGCCTCTGCGACGCTTCCACAGCGTCAATATCTTGAAGGTAGCTGTAGGGCCCTATACTATCGGATCCAACGATGACATACCAGCCATCCTTTGAATTCAGCAATTTCACATCGTCGGCAAACTTGTCGCAGGAATCTGAGGAGCCAACCACCTTCCCTTTAAGTCTACACTTGCCGGAATCAGCAGTTAAAGCCTCGAAGCGTAAACAATTTCCACAAATCTTCCTAATTGCGGCACCATTAAGTTTCTTCGATAACTTTGCATTTTTCATTTGGACGCCCCTTCACCTTTTTCTACCCCTCAGCTGTTGGGAGAACGCTTATCCAGTGCTGAATTTAGAACTACACCAGCAGCAAAGATCTGCATTTCTGTTCAGCTTTAGACTCGTCTTTTACGGCCTACGGTTGATCCGTTTTCAAATATCCAATAGAAATAGCCGTTTCTCGTTAGTTTGCCGTTGTGCGCCGCAAGATCTTTAAGCATGGCCTTAAATTCTCGGTTGTTTATATCATGGCTCCTTTCGTAAGGTCCCTTTCTGCTTTCCGCCTTCTCCCATCTAATCTTGTTTGGATCCCATAAATATGCTTGCGGCGCGGTTATTTTGCCTAGCCAGCCATCAATCTGGCCAGTTAGGTTTGCTCTTGCAATCTCAATTTCAGAAGGATCCTCAATGGCTACCTCCAGCTCATAATACTCTATTACCCATTCATGCTCCTTCGCTGAAGCGATTTTTCCTTTTCCTACGCGGAGGCTCTTTACATTCATTTATGTCTTGGCTCTTGCTCCCTCCACCCTGGAGCCCTATATTCTCCACCTGCCTCCTCAACAATCACAGCTTGACCGTTCAACAAAGGATTATAGTGGCCAATCTCCAAGACAGCAATTCTTCCCCTCATACCCATCTTTGCCGCTTCACTCTTCGCTATTTTAATCAGCTTCTCAACATCATCGTAGAATCCCTTGATGAAGAGGGCTTTTCTCCTACGCTCAAAACGGCTCAACGAGAAGTTGCCCTCCTCTTTCCTATAACGCGATAATACATGTCTAATAATGCATCTATGGCGCCCTGATAGAATGGGTCATCTGAAAGCCGGGGCAAATCTTCCGGCAGCTTAATATTCTTCTCCTTGCATATCCCTCGTAATTGTCTCCGCATATTAAAGATCGCCAATTGCTCCGCAACTAAAGGTTCCCGCTTTTCTTCATTAATAAAGGTTGGAGGGCTTTTAAGAATCTCGACATCGACAATTTTGCGGAGAAACTCAACTTCTTCCCATGAAAGCTTCGGAATAACCTCACCATACATAAACAATTGACCCTTCCGGTAAAGCTCGTTCCGCTCCTTTTTCAGCCTCTCAATTATGGGCCCCAGATCGACCTGCGATCTTGTTTCAATATAATCGACAATTGCTTTTCGGCATATTTCAGACCAGTTCACCTCAGGAAACTCCGCCATCCTCCTGGCCACGCTATTCGGCAAATATATAGTTACATTCTTCCCCAAACCAACACCCCAATTAATTGGCACGAAAAGTATTATCTACGCTAAGAATATATAAAGTCTTCTGTGGATTCTGTGTATACTTAGCTATGCACCCTCTCAGTCAGCAAGTTCAACTTTTCAGCATACTGCATAAACGCAAACCGCAAAGTCTCACTCTCACTCATCCCAAGCTTCGTCGCAATTCTCTCAAGAATCTGCTTCTGCTGTCTACTCAGAACAACTTTAACTATACATTTCTTAGCCAAGCTGGACCCCTTTTGACCAAACTATTGTCCAACAGCCCTTAATTAATTGTTTCTCTTGATTTTTTAATGTTTTGCCAAGCTGATCAAAGTGATTAAACATTGAAAGAAGCCGACAGCCCTACAGAAAAGCTTCGGCGCCTGTATAGGCTTAGATGGATTGAAGGAATAAAGGATGAGCAAACTCTCGCCATGAGACTTGGAATTTCAATTAGTGATTTGCAAGATTACCTGCTACGCCTTAGAAGAATGCTGGAAGAAAGTTCTAAAGAGTCTAGCTATGGACTTTGCCCAGAATGTTTGAGTTCCAAAATAGTTGAGGACCCGAGGACAGGTGAGGTAATCTGCAGATCATGCGGCTATGTGATTCAAAAGCTACCCAACCTGGATTTTAGGCTTCCGTTCGGAACAACCTACGCCTTAGAATCTCCATTGGCTGTAGGTAAAAGCCTAGGCGGAACAATAACGCGCCAAGGACTCTACAGAATTTTAGCCAAATCGGCCGCTGGCACAGAAGATCTAGGAATAAGAGCCAGACATATTCGAATAATTACTGAAACGAATGATCCGCCAAGATTAGCGAGCATTCTGAAGAAAGGAAGCAACCTCATTAAAGAATATGGCTTGGAAAATGAGAAGTTGTTGGCACATGAACTGGGCAGAAATATAAGAAGGGCATACTGGCTAACAACGCAACTGGCGATAAGAATCCCAGGAAAAGCAATAGCGGAAACAGCATTATACATCGCCATACAGAAACATAAGAAAAAAGCAATAAAATATCGGGGGATTCTGCAGAAAATCAAGCCGAACATTCAGCTTTATAACTTGATAATCAAAATTAACGAAATCATCTGCCAATTAAAGAGTGATGCGATGGATGGAAAAAGGTAGGGGACGTTTCGTTTATGTACTTAACCCCTTTAAAGTATTACTTTTTAAGTGAAAATCTTGATTTGTGATTGATAAGGGTTACATTGATTGTTGAACTTTTATTTGAATTGATGATGGAATGCGTGATTGGGTAGCAATTATAGTAGGCATTTGTGTGTTCGTTTTGGGTATTTTAATTTATTTGACTCCGGAGACTTTTAAGGTTTATATTACGATT
>JAPDJO010000077.1 GCA_029259115.1 Thermoplasmatota archaeon
GAAGATGGAAAGTGGGCGGTTGTCCAGCAAGGCATGAATGTGGCTGACCGAACCGCAAGACGTTATCATTGGCTTTGCGAAAAAATTGAAAGTTATGTTGTTGAACCGCATACGGCTATTGTCGGCGATGCTAGACGAGAGAAAGCCCTAGACATGACTGCAAAGGAAAGCGAAGGCTGCCGCAAAGTGTCCGTTGATTTAGCAAAGGAAAAGCCCAAGAAAATTATGAATCTAATCAAGTCGGTTAGACCAGCCTATCAGAAGTCGCTCTTGGAATGGATTCCAAAAGCAAAGGCGGAAAAAGAATACGCAATAAACTTTCTCTATATGCCACTAAACCTAAACTGGGAAGCATTAAAGAAGGCTTACGAAATTCAGCCTAGAAACTACGAGGAACTTCTTGGAATAAGAGGGGTAGGACCGGCAACCGTAAGGGGATTAGCCCTCATCTCAGAACTTATTTATGGCGAGCCTCCAAGCTGGAAAGACCCAGTAAAATACTCCTTCGCTTATGGGGGAAAAGATGGAATTCCTTATCCAGTAAACAGAAATGCAATGGACAAATCAATAAAAATACTTGAAGAAGCAATAAAAGCAGCCAAAATAGGCGACAAAGAAAAACTTAGGTCCCTAAAAAATCTGAGAAGCTTCATAAACTTCCGCTAACAGTAACAATTACGAAATGCATTTTAACCGAAGCAAACATAGCCTTTCATATGAAAAGCCAAAATCAATTAAGAATGACACGTTTGGCTCCAACATACTCCATAGTAGCCTACGACTTTGAAACAGGCGACTTAGGTGTCGCCGTCCAGTCGAGATACTTCTCGGTCGGCTCAATTGTTCCTTGGGCCGAAGCTGGCGTAGGAGCCATAGCTACTCAATCCTTTGTAAACGTCTCCTATGGACCGAAAGGACTAGAGCTATTAAAGGAAGGGTTAACTGCCAAAGAAGTTGCTGAAAGGCTAGTTAGTGAAGATGAAGGAAGAGACTATCGACAACTGGGAATAGTAGATGCAAAGGGAAACGCAACAGCCTATACTGGCCCAAAATGTCTCGAATGGGCTGGAAGCAAAATTGGAAAAGGATATTCTGTACAAGGAAACATACTGGCAGGCGAAGAAGTAGTAAATGCCATGGCTGAAGCCTACGAATCTACTGAGGGCAACCTCGCCGAAAGACTAGTTGCTGCTTTAGAAGCCAGCGAAAACGCTGGCGGAGATGCTAGAGGAAGGCAGTCAGCAGCATTACTCGTAGTTAGAAAGGATTCTGGAAGAGGCGGATACGGCGATAGACTTGTCGACTTAAGGGTTGAAGACCATCCAGACCCGGTTAACGAGCTTAAACGACTGTTAAGGCTTCATCGAGTTTACTATTTGATAGATGAGGCCGAGTCGAAGTTTACGCAAGGCAAACTGGAAGAGGCTGTGTCAAACATAGAGGAGGCGTTAAAAATTAACCCTAATTGCGACGATGCGTACCTAGACTTAGGGCTAATATACTTGAGAGCTAAAAAAATGGAGGAGGCCGTTAAAGCATTTAAGAAAGCCGTTGAAATAAATCCAAAAATAACTGTAGTAATCAAGCAAATTCCGAAACTGGGCTTGGTTGAGGTTTCAGAGGAATTCTTGGAAAGAATCTAATTTTCTCCTATTTTTCAAATTAAAGGTAAAAAATCGGGAATTTTGAGTTCAATCTTTATTTTACATTAAAACCTTCTTGAAATAGTCGATAATTTTAGTTATTATGGGTATGCTTTCCTCCCACTTCAAGAAGGCTGACGCGTGTCCAGCCTTCTCCTCCAGCACGAACTCATGTGGGTGATTCATTTCCTTCAATTTTTTGACGAATTTTTCTATGGGCTGTATGGGGCATCTTGAATCCTGTTTACCAGCCATTATCATAACTGGCGCCTTAATGTTGGCTATATGCGTTATCGGAGACCTATCCCTGTAAAGTTCCTCTTTCTCCGACGGCTTTCCATCTAATAAGGTTTCCATGAAGGCTCGGAAAAGGGCGTCTGACAATCCATACATTTCCATCCAGTCCACAACTGGGACAAGGGAGACTCCGGCAGCAAACTTTTCAGGCTTCTTGGTAAGTGCTATTAACGTCATGTAGCCACCGTATGAAGCGCCCATAATGCCTATCCTTGAGCCGTCGATTTCTGGTCTTTTCTTCAGCCATTCAGCGGCATAAACTACGTCCTCCAAGTCTCCGCCACCGGGGTCACCTATATCTAAGTTTTGAAATTCTGCTCCGTAACCAGTTGAACCCCTAAAGTTTGGAGCGAAGACTGCGAATCCACTCTGGGATAGGCTGTGAAGGAATACTCCTTGGAACCAACTGTCGAAAACTTGTGCCCATGGGCCTCCGTGAACATAAATTATGGCTGGATGAGGAGGCTTTCCAGTAGCAGCGGGCATATACCAGCCGTGGATTTTTAGTCCGTCGAATGATTCATACCATATTGATTGGATTTGCTTTAGTTTGGTTAAATCTATGTTGAATTTCCTGGATGTAAGCGGTTTGACGGATTCCTCTCCAACTTTGTATATGTATATTCCAGGTGGTGATGTCATTGAGGAATGAACAGCCACTATGGTCTTCCCATCCTTGCTTATTTTCGCCATCGGAATTGTGCCTTCTGGAAATGGTAGGGCCGGCTGCTTTTCTCCATTTATCTGGTGAGCGTGCAGGTATGTTCTGCTATGCTTACTCACGACATAGTATACTTTCTCTCCGGCGGCATCCCAGAGAGTCTCACCTTCAATTGCCTCTTCAGATTCCTCTAACTCTAGAAATATTCTTTCGTTGCCTTGAAACTCTTGAATAACTACCTGCGGTTTTCCTTTGGCATCACTTATGAATGCCAGTCTTTTATCATCTGGAGACCATTTCGGAATTTGCTCTCTCGAGTTATCCTTAATACTGTATACTATTGTGTCATCTGGGTCTTCTCTGTTCAAAATGAAAATTTGTAGGTTCTTGAAGCCTAAAGCCCTCGTACACGCTATCCATTTCCCATCATGGGAGTATTCTACTCCCATAAGTGGCAGGTTCGATTTTTTGAGAATGAAAGTTTCGCCAGTTTTTAAATTGAAAGTTTCTAAACCGCAATTTTTCATGGTAGCAAAAGCTCTGGTTATTTCTCTACCGTTAGGAGACCAGTCTACGCCTAAAGTTCTAAATGGCTTCTTAGTTATCCGTCTCACTTCACCCCCAATGGATAGCAGGAACATGTGGTGAAGTTCGTTTCCATCTTTATCTTGAAGGTAAAGAACCTCATTTCCTTTTGGTGATAACTCTCCAAATATCACTGGGTCCTTTCCGTTTGTTAGTTGTTTAGGCTTAGATTCCGCTTTTGCATCTATCAGATATAAGTGGGGAATACCTGTCTCGTTCGAAGAGTAAAGAACCAATTTTCCACTCTGGTCGAGGTCAAGATGCAATATTAAGGGTACTTTCACCAACTCTGAAATCGAGATGGGCATTTCCCATTATCTCCTGTTTTCACCGTCTTTATGAGACCTGGTTATTTAAGTCTTAACTAGCCCATTTTTGCTGAAAGTTCCGAAGTCTTAAAGGTTCAGTATTTTACTATGTCTAAGAATTCTAGGAAAACGTAATGCTTAAATCAGTGGAGCGATATCTCAAAAATTCCCGAAAGTGGAGAATGGTCATAATGGTTGCTGAAAAAAAACCTACTGTTGAAGAATTACTTGAAAAGGCTAAAAAACCATCAAAATTAGCCTTGGCTTATCATCCATTCTATGAGGGAAAGGTTCAAGTTATGCCCAAATGCGCGATAAGAGGCTTCTATGATTTCGCAATCTGGTATACTCCTGGAGTTGCGGCGCCATGCAGAAAAATAAAGGAAGACCCAGACTTGAGCTTTCAGTATACTAACCGCTGGAATTATGTGGCTGTTGTAAGCGATGGAACAAGAGTTTTGGGATTAGGTGATATAGGGCCGGAAGCGGCCATGCCAGTAATGGAAGGAAAGGCGTTACTGTTCAAATATTTAGGTGGAGTAGACGCATTTCCAATATGCCTAAAAACGAAGGACCCAGACGAAATAGTTAGGGCATGCGAGCTTCTTGAGCCATCTTTTGGAGGAATAAACCTAGAGGACATAGCGAAGCCGAAATGCTTCTATGTGCTCGAAAAGGCAAGGGAAAAATTGCAGATTCCAGTTTGGCATGACGACCAACAAGGAACAGCCACAGTTATCCTAGCTGGATTGATAAACGCCTTCAAAGTAGTTGGAAAAAACCCAAAAGAAAGCCTAATAACGCTTGTTGGAGCCGGCTCAGCAAACGTCCGTACAGCCTATGTCCTCATAAGATGGGGAATCCCGCCGGGACACATCATAATGGTTGACTCAAAGGGAATACTACACTCCTCAAGGGAGGACATTGAAAAGATGAAGGAAGAAAATCCATGGAAATACGATTTGGCAATAAAAACAAATGCTGAGGGAAGAACAGGCCACATTTCAGAAGCCTTTAAGGGTGTAGATGCAGTCATAGGTGCCTCTAAGCCTGGACCTGGAACCATAAAGAAAGAATGGATAGAAACAATGGCCGACAATGCAATAGTCTTCGCATGCGCAAATCCAATTCCCGAAATATGGCCATGGGAAGCAAAAGAAGCGGGCGCAAAAATAGTTGCAACTGGAAGGTCAGACTTCGAAAATCAAATAAACAATTCACTTGGATTTCCAGGAATCTTCCGAGGCGTATTAGACGTAAGGGCAAAAACGATAACTGATGAGATGTGCATTGCCGCAGCTGAGGAACTGGCGAAAGTTGCCGAAGAGAAGGGCCTAAGCGAAACCTACATAATTCCGAGAATGGATGAGTGGGAACTCTATCCACGCGAAGCAGTTGCATGCGCGCTAAAATCCATCCAAGATGGAGTGGCAAGAATCAAGCTCAGCAGACAGGAGCTTTGGGAGAGAGCC
This sequence comes from Thermoplasmatota archaeon, assembly GCA_029259115.1. Taxonomy (GTDB): domain Archaea; phylum Thermoplasmatota; class E2; order DHVEG-1; family B18-G2; genus B18-G2. Next base: position 4,967 of record JAPDJO010000077.1, read on the forward strand.
CTAACAATAATAAAGAACGCAAGAGAATCTGCCCAGCTATTAATGCGCGAAGGCCTAATAAAGCAGCCCCCACCAGAAGAGGAAGTCCTAAAGTCGGCTGGACCCTAAACTTCCCACCTTCTTTGGAATTATGCTTAAACTTTTTAGGATTCATTCCTTATTTTAACTTAAGCAAGAAGTTCATAGATGAAGAGGAATATCAACCATGTTTGACAAGAATGAAATTAAGAAAATAGCTGAGGAAAGAAAACGATGGGAATCAACCACCGTTCCAAAATGGATTAAGACAAAACCTGAAAGACAAAAGGAATTCTATACGATTTCTGGAATCCCGGTTAAGCGTGTCTATACGCCTGAAGACATTAAAGACCTAGACTACATGCGGGATTTAGGTTTTCCAGGCGAATATCCATTTACGCGTGGAATTCACGCCACCATGTATCGTGGAAGAATATGGACTATGCGTCAGTTTTCCGGCTTCGGTACGGCTGAGCAGACAAATCAGCGCTTCAAATATCTCCTAAAAGAGGGTGAAACCGGTCTAAGCATAGCCTTCGACTATCCAACAATAATGGGTTATGATTCTGACCATCCAATGGCTAGAGGAGAAGTTGGAAAATGTGGCGTAGCTGTTTCTTCACTGAAGGATATGGAAATACTGCTTGATGGAATACCCCTCGATAAGGTTACAACTTCAATGACTATTAATGGGCCGACAGCTATGATTTTGGCAATGTACATCGCTGTTGGCGACAAACAAGGGGTTCCAAGAGAAAAGCTTGGCGGAACTGTCCAAAACGACATGCTAAAGGAATTTATAGCTCAAAAACTCGTGATATTTCCGCCTAGGCCGTCTGTAAAGCTTGTATGTGACGTAATTGAGTTCTGCGCAAAGTATATGCCTAAATGGAATCCTATAAGCATAAGCGGCTATCACATTCGCGAGGCTGGCGCAGACGCCGTGCAAGAACTAGCCTTCACAATTGCCGATGGAATAACTTATGTCGAAGAGATGCTGAAAAGAGGCTTAAAAGTAGACGACTTTGCGCCTAGACTCTCCTTCTTCTTCGCCTCCCACAATAACTTCTTCGAGGAAATAGCCAAGTTCCGCGCTGCACGCCGAATGTGGGCGAAAATAATGAAGGAACGTTTTGGCGCGAAGAATCCACGTTCGATGTGGATGCGGATGCACGTGCAAACAAGCGGATGTACGCTTACGGCCCAGCAACCATTAAACAACATTGTGCGCGTTACTCTTCAAGCTTTGGCGGCTGTATTAGGCGGGACTCAATCGTTGCATACAAACTCTTTTGACGAGGCGCTTTGTCTCCCCTCTGAGCTGGCGGTTCGCGTAGCATTAAGAACCCAGCAAATTATTGCCTATGAAAGTGGAGTAGCCGACGTTATAGACCCGCTTGGCGGCTCCTACTACGTTGAGTGGCTTACCAACGAGATGGAAGAGCGAGCTTGGGAATACATTCATAAAATTGAGGATATGGGCGGAGTAATCGAAGCCATAGAGAAGGGCTGGCTACAGCAGGAAATAGCCAACAGCGCCTATAAATATCAACGGGAAGTTGACACTAAAAAACGAATAATTGTTGGAGTAAACGAGTATACAACTGAAGAGCATGAGGAAGTTCCACTGTTAAAGATAGACCCTAAAGTTGAAGAAGAACAAATTGCGAGACTTCAAAAGCTTAGAAGAGAAAGAGACAACAAAAAGGTTAAGGAGATACTTGAGAAGCTGCGAGTAGAAGCTGAGAAAGGCGTAAATTTGATGCCAACAATAATTGAGGCAGTAAAGGCATACGCAACTTTAGGGGAAATATGCGACGTGCTCCGCGAAGTATACGGAGTATATAAGGAAATGATAATAATCTAGGTGATAAAGATGACTGAAAGGAAAATACGCGTATTAATAGCAAAACCCGGCCTAGACAGCCACGACAGAGGAGCAAAAATAGTTGCAAGAGCCCTACGCGACGCCGGAATGGAAGTAATCTACACTGGTTTAAGGCAGACGCCAGAA
>JAPDJO010000014.1 GCA_029259115.1 Thermoplasmatota archaeon
CACGGCTGTAGCCACGCCTAGCGGTGTGGCTATAAGTAGGGTTCCAGCTAAGAGGTAAAGGGTCCCTACTATTGGTTCAAATATTCCTCCCTTCTGAACACTCGAGGTCAACATCTTCCAATTTACTGCTGGCAGACCTTTAATTCCAATAAAAAGGATTATTGAAAGGAAAGCCAGAAGCAAAATGACTGCTGGGAAAGCGAGCAAGAACGAAATCGTCTTCTCCTTAACAAATTTGGCTTTCATATCTGAACTGCACCCTTTGGAGCTTTCTTCATGATAAAATCCGCAACGGTATTAACTATGAAGGTAATAGTGAAAAGTATCACACCTAACCCGAACAAGGCATGATAGTGTAGGCTCCCCCAGGGAACCTCCCCCATATCTAATGCTATGGCAGCCGTTAAAGTATGTACTGGTTCAAAATAGTTCCAGGGCGGAGATGGAATTTCAGGCACGCATCCGCACACCATTAAAACGGCTACTGTTTCTCCTATGGCCCTTCCAAAGGCCAACAGTATGGAAGCTACAATGCCTGGCTTCGCTGTCGGAAGAACCACAGACTTCAAAGTTTGCCATTTCGTTGCGCCGAGCGCCAATGAAGCCTTTCGGTATTCCTTTGGAACAGAAGAGATAACTTCGCTGGAAATGCTTACAATTGTCGGCACGGTCATTATTGACAAGATTAATGAGGCTGTTAGCGCTGTCTTTCCAACACTTAAATCGAAAAATTCCATAATTCTAGGAGCCAAGAACACGAACCCGAAAAATCCGTAGACTATAGATGGAATGGCAGCCAATAACTCTATTATGGGCTTCAACAAATCTCCCAGCCAACGGGGAACGTATTCCGCCAGAAACAACGCTGTAAAAATACCCAGCGGAACTGAAATCACAAGACTCCCAAAAACTATCATAAGCGAACCGTAAAGAAGCGGGAAAGCTCCAAAACTCTTGTAATACGGTGCCCACCTTTGTCCAAACAAAAAGTTTGAAAGCCCCATGTTCATGAATGCTGGTATCCCCTCCTCAAAGACAAAAACAGTTATTAGAAATAGAATCAAAACCGAAGCTGATGCTACCATAAATAGAATGATTTCAGCCTTATCCTTGAAACATAAAAAATTGGGTTTTCCCAGACGCATCAAATGCCCACCTCATTCTTTTGGGTAAATGGCTACGTATCCGCATTGCTCAACCAATTTTTGGCCTTCAGGGCTTTTCACAAAGTCTATGAAACGGTCGGTTAGAGAACCGCTCTCTGGAACCCCATTGGTCACCATATATAGGTACCTTGAGAGCGGATAGATTCCCTCCTTTACGTTTTCATGGATTGGAGCACAGAACGGTTGGCCGTTTTCTTCAGCCACATGAACTACTTCAATATTGCCACTTACAAATCCTAGGCCTACATATCCTATTGAGTAAGGTGTTTGCTCTATACTCAGTCTCATCGCAGGGTTGCTGGGGACCTCCGCGGCTTCAGTTTTCACTTCAAAACCAAAGGGTTCCATACAAAACTCTTCAAACGTTGCCCTTGTTCCGGAGCCATGTTCCCGCACAAACACTGTGATCTCCTTGTCCGGAAGCCCTTCTCTAACTTCGCTCCATTTAGAGTAAACTCCAGCGAAAATTTTTCCGATTTCTTCCAGAGTTAGATTCAACGGACCGTTTAAGCCTTCAGTCACGCTTGGATTTACAATTACAGCTATTCCGTCTATGGCTATTTCATGAAGAACTAACGTTACTCCTTTCTGCCTTGCCGCATCCAGTTCGCTTTGCTTAGGTTTTCTCGAGGCGTCCGCGATGTCGCATAAGCCGTCGGTGAGTTCACTGTACCCCCGACCACTCCCGCCGCCCTCAACCGTAATGCTAGTCGTATTGTATAATTCCATAAACTTGATTGCGCATGCATTAGCTATTGGAAGAACTGTAGTTGACCCCACAACTCTTATGGCTTGATTTCTCCAAGCACTGTCTTGAGGAAAAGGCTGCTGGGCTGTCCCTTGATTCGCCAAGAGTGTTGGAGCTAGAACCAACGTTCCAATTAGTAGTCCGGCTATTAGCATTGAAGCATTTAAAGCCAAAGTTCTTGCGGTGATTCTCATATCGTTTCACCAGAAAATACTAATATGAGAATAACTATATAGTTTATCGAAATAATCTCAATAGACATAAGATAAATATAGAGACTATGTAGATAATTGGTGATTCTATGAAGGGTTCCCCGCAACTAAGAAAGGTTCAATTAACAGGCGGTTCAACATACGTAGTCTCACTACCCAAGAACTGGGCAAAAGCCGTAGGCATAAAACCAGGAGACCACGTGCAATTGATTCCCCAACCTGACATGTCTTTGTTAATAATTCCGGGAGAAATAAGGAAAAGTGAGAAGCTTTCAGAGGTTCTTATAGACTCATCTTCGGCAGAAAATCCGGACGCCGTAACGAGAGAATTCATAGCATGCTACTTAGTTGGTTACGATGTAATACGTTTAAGGCTTGGAAGAAAAGCTACCGAATGCCGAATTCACATAAAGGATGTGATGAGACGCAAACTAGTAGGCATAGAGGTAATAGATGAATCAGCCAATTACATGGCGGCCCGTTGCCTGCTCGGACACGTCGAATTTCCGGTTAAAGATGCACTAAGCCGAATGCATATAATGGCCTTATCGATGCATAAAGATGCAATAACGGCCTTAAAAGAGAGAAATATCTCCCTCGCACAGGACGTGGTGCAAAGAGACGACGAAGTAGACCGCCTATACTTTTTCGTTGTTAGACAACTGAAAATGGCGACTGAAAAAAGATTTATAATAGAGGAAATAGGCTTGTCAAGCCTGAGAGACTGCTTAGGTTATAGGCTGGTTGCCAAAAGCATCGAAAGAATAGCGGACCATGCTGCAAGAATTGCAAAAACTATACCAACCATGGAATATCAAAGCATTCCAGACGACATCATCGCCCTAACCACAAACATGAGTGCAGTCTCAACGGACATCTGTCAGAACGCCATGAAAGCCCTCTATCAACTCAGCGTCAAAAAAGCAAACCAAGCCATAGAAGGAATCACCCAAATAACCAAACTAGAAGAAAAGGCGATAAAATTAATCTTAGAAACCAAGCTACACATTACAACAGTTATCGGTTTAAGACTAATCTTGGAAAGCATCCGAAGAGCAGCAGAATACGGCGCAGACATAGCAGAAATAGCCATAAACCTTACAAAAAAACTATGAGATTCCTAGCAGAGCCATCTATATGAAAAGAAGAACTTCCAGCAAAACAAAGTTGGTGCTCCGGCCGGGATTTGAACCCGGGTCTCCGGCTTTCTTCCATCCTGCCATGCAATGTCGAAAGGCCGGAATACTTGGCCGGGCTATACTACCGGAGCGTTTAAAGCGTAATGAATAGTTTATTACTTTCGAATAAATTTATCCCTTCTCTTGGCATTTTCAATTTACTCGATTTTCGAACAATATTTTATATACTCATGTCGTGAAGCCAGTTTTAGGTCTGAAAACAAACATATCGGAGACAACTAGCATGAAGACAAATTGGACTTCGATATTCTTATTGAAAGTCTTGAAGTCAAGGAAAGTCAGATTAATAATTGATTTCGGCATAATAGCTCTCATAGGACTGGCAATTTTCAGAAACTTTCTATCTAGCAGCTGCTGGCCGGCTGGCGGGGACATTCTAGGATGGATTTCCCGTGCCTATCTTTTTGGCCACGACTTTAGATGGGCCTATACGTGGAGGCCTCACTCGTTTGGTTTCCCAGAAAACATATACATAGTTGACCTGTTCTATATGATTCTCCACTTTTTCCTCGGCGACCCAGTATTCCTAATAAAACTTGTAATGTTCCTATCCTTCATATTTGCTGGATTCTCAGCCTACATGTTCGCCTTTAAGTATACTCGAAATAATTTGGCTTCTCTTTCAGCAGCTCTTGTCTATATGTTGAATCAATGGGTGGCTTCGCAGCTGACAGAAGCCCATCTGGCAATACTGATAAGCTATGCATTCTTTCCAATAATTTTCCTGCTTTTCGATCATGCATTAGAGAATGGGAAAATTAAGCATTCATTGCTGTTTTCGACTGGACTGGCTTTTCTCATCACCGGCTTTCACCCGGAGTGTACAGTTATCTACGGAATATTGTTTACGTTGTTTGTTGCAGTGTATCTTTTTTATCCATCAGAAGTCGAGCCGTTCTCTGTACGCTTAAAGAGAGCCTCAAAAGTTATAGCGGTCTCTTTCGTTACAGCTTTTTTCCTAGTATCCTTTTTTACTTTTCCATTTATTCTGAATGTTAATGCGCCATATTTCTCTCCTAGCTACCATTATTTTCTTGAAGAAACTTATGGTCTGAGCTACAGAAACCTTGTGGATGCTATATCCTTAAGGGCGATAGAGAACTGGGGATACATAAATGTGATTGGAGACGTTTATTATGGTTTGGCTTTCCCAAATTTTCCAATTTACGCACTTTTATGTTTCATTTTTATACTTGCAATGATAATCGCGCTTATTTTTAGAAGAGATAGGTATACTGCATTCTTCACAATAGCGGCTTTCGTATCTTGGATAATTGCCATGGGGCCCTACTCCTTCTTTTGGGGTTTCTTCGTTTGGGGCTGGAACAACATCCCATACTTTGCCGTTTTTAGAGCGGTAAGCAGATGGATAATAATCGCTGCATTTTCTTACACATACTTCATCTCAATACTAGTTAACATGTTAACAAGTTATCTAAAACGAGAAAAGGATGGATTTAAAAGTTCTTTGAGTCCAAAAGCAAAAATTTTTGAGAGAAAAATAAAGAATAAGCCGAATAGGCTTAGAAACCCAATTTGTACGTCAAGTTTTTCAGTTGCCGATTTCAAAGAAATGATGCGAGTTTCCTGCGTTTTTCTAATAGTCGCGATTTTTCTGTCCGGTTTTATATCATGCGCTTTTCTTTTCGGCCAAGGATTGCAGGTATATGCTTTACCACAAAAATATTTAGAGCCATACTATCGTATAGCAGAGGACACCGAGGATTTCAAAGTTGTCGCAGTTAATAGTCCTGAAACTTGGATTTCAGGTGCTCAAAGCGATTTTGCGTATGCTGGAATGCTTACTGATGTGGGTTGGTGGCATGATATAGGTCATGACAGCCCATTTCTTCACGATAAACCTACTCTTCAAAATGGGGGTTGGGACTTTTCCTGCCGCATGTTCGTTGACTTTCTAAGATTTTATGTTGCTCGCCAAACTTTAACTGATGAAATGACGAAGCTTCTCGGACTTTTCGGATACAAGTACATTGTAATCCCCTGCTACGCCAACGGGGAGGAACGTTCCTTCTTTTTGAATCAGAAAGGAGCCGAAATTGTCTATAACAGTTCAGACTCCCTAATTCTCAAGAATAAATATTACTCTCCAAGATTTTTCACTGCTGAAAATTATTCCACAGTAGTTGGAGGATTAAAATCCCTTTTATCCTTAATGAAGATTGAAAGTTTCAGCTTTGAAGAGAACGCGTTAATCTTTGCGGATAAAAACTGTAATTTACTTGAAAAATCTCAGTCTATAGTTTTTGCTGATGGTTCTTTAATCGATTTAATTTTGCTTTCAATGAAAAATTCGTTGATTAAAGCTTCAGATTACGGCTTTAAAAGCTTGAATACTTCAAAATATTGGGTTAGTTTACCCTCATGGGGGACAGCTGGAAGATTTGTTTATTGGGGGAACACTCTGACTACATGTGGCAAAAATGTTGTTAAAATTCCGTTTTATGTAGAGAGGGATGGAGAATATTCCATATGGATACATCTCGGCTTTGCGCCTAATAGGGGAAAGCTAACAATAACTGTCGATGACCTGTTCTATACGGAAGTTAGGCCCCAAACAAAATTTTGGTCTGAGCTGAGGTGGGTAAATCTAACATGCTTAAACCTGAAAGCGGGAGTGCACACAATAACCTTAAAGAATGATGGAACCGGCTTTAATGATATAGATTCAATTGCAGTAATTGAAACCTCAAAATTTCAAGAGCAAAAAATGAAAATTCTGGAAAAGATAGAAAACAGCAAAGCATATATCCTATATCTGCTTGAAGCTGAAACTAATTTTCTGGAAAACCCAAACTCTATCTGGAACTTTGAACAGCCCTCCTACAGCGACTATCTAATTACTTCGGAAGGAACTGGAAATAATATAGCACCTTTGGGAAACATTTCTGCAAGTACTGAAAGCGACATGCTTCTGGCTGAAAATGCTATTGATGAGGATTTGACTACCCGTTGGGCTTCAATGAAAGGTATGCCCCAATGGATACAAATTGAATGGAAAGAAAAGCAGAAGATACGCGGTGTCAAAATTAATTTTGAATGGGCCTATGCCAAAGAGTATTCTATTCAAATATGGAATGGCTCCTCATGGATTGACCAGCTTATAGTGAAGGGTAACAGCCAATATGAAAGAGTTCATGTTTTCCCCCAAACAGTCAAAACCGATAAAATTCGGATATACTTTACAAATGCTCCAGCCTTTAACATGGTTAGCGTCTGGGAACTAGAAGTCTACAATGAGCAAATAGCGACTGAGAAGACAAAAATATATGTGCCAAGGGCAGGAAACTATCAATTCTTCGCAAGAGTGCTAAAAGGGCCGCAGTATGGCGTTTTGCATTTGTTGGTGGATAATGAAGTGTTAAATGCGTCTTGTTATGAGGAGAGTTTAAACTTTGATTGGTTGAATCTCAGCAGTGTCTATCTAAGTCAAGGTGAACATGAGATAGGAATAGGTGCAGCTGGCAACGTCAAACTTGACCTCATAGCCATAGCCTCAATAAAGGAAGGGAAACAGTTTAGCTCTATAAATGAGCTGTTTCCTCAAAA
>JAPDJO010000083.1 GCA_029259115.1 Thermoplasmatota archaeon
AAAGGTTCATGAAGCCGGAACAAGCCGTTATTCAATTGAAGAAAAGCATAGACGAGGATTGCGAGATGTTATGTCTGCAATAAAAATTGCCGGGCGAAACGGTCAAAAACTGAGCAGAAAGGGAGGAAAAGAAAGTGAAATGTAATGTTGATGCGGGAAAAACCTTACTTGTTGACGGCCCCGCGTCAATAGACATTGTTTCAGGAGAAGTTGAAGTTTTAGCCGCTCCTATGAAGGTTGGAACCCGAATAATTGTTAGGGAAGGGAAAAGAATTCCGTTAGAGGTTAAGTCCAACGCTTCTTTTGAAATAATGCTTGGAGAGGGCGCCTCATACGAAGAGGTTGAAGGCTCAACTATTCCTGAAAACTGGATAAAAACTGCAAAGGAAATAGTTTCCGAAGCTTCTTTAAAACTCGGATTCGTAGCCGCAGTTATGGGTGAAGTAGATTCCGGAAAAACGAGCTTTTGCACTTACTTAGCGAATACAGCCATAAAAGAAAAATTGAAAGTAGGCATCATCGACGGAGATTTAGGGCAATCTGACATAGGGCCACCTTCTACAATCGGCTACTCAATACTCAAAGGACACATTAAAGACCTTTTCGACGTTAACGCTGAAGATGCATACTTTATTGGTTTAACAAGTCCTGGAGCAGCAACAAAAGAGGTTATCGGGGGGTTATGTAAGCTTAAAGAGAAGGTTATGATGGAAGAGGTCGAACTGGTAGTGGTGAACACTGACGGTTGGGTTGAGGGGGAGGACGCTGCAAGTTATAAACTGAGACTTGTGGATGCCTTAAAACCGGACGCAGTTGTAGGAATTCAGCAAAGCGATGAACTACTGCATATTTTAAACGGAATTGGAGGAGCAAAAGTCTACATAATTGATTCCCCTTCAGCAATTAAGAAGAGAGACAGAGAAAAAAGGAAGATTTTGAGGGAGCTTAGCTATAAGAAGTATCTGCGCGGGGGAAAGGTTCAATCGTTCCTGATAAACTGGATAAATCTTGAGGGAACCCTTCTCGGTAAAGGAATTCAACCATCCAAGGAGAGAATGAGGCAAATAGAAAATCTTTTAGGAGTTAAACCGTGGTATTGCGAGGAAACTCAAAAAACAATTTTGATAGTTTTAGGCAGGGGAAAATGGGTAGCTGAGGAAAACATCAGAAAACTTGAGGAAAACATTAAAAAACGAATTAAAATTTTCCGTGAAGGAGAAGAAACAGGGCTTCTTGTCTCTTTGAAGGATATTAACGGAAAGTTTTTGGGGATAGGTGTTTTGCAAGGTATAGATTATAAACGTAGGGCCATCAAGATTTACACTCCAGTTAAGGAAGGAATACACACAGTTCATATAGGCCAAGTTAAGCTTGACAAGGAAGGGAAGGAAATAGGAATCTGCACAATTTTCACAAATTAATTCGGTAAGCAAAATAGCTTAATTATGACTTGTTGTTGGAAAGCCGAAGAAAAGTATTAACTCTTTTGCTATTCTCCCATCTTCGTCCGGCAGTGTCTTAATATTTCTCCTAATCCAGTTTGGAAGGAACCTCTGACAGTAGATTGTGGCAAAGCGGTAGTCTAGGAATATTATTGCCCCTTTATCGTCGAGGGTCCTTATGGGTCTCCCGGCGGCTTGTGATGCCTTCTTTAACGCTGGAAGGATATAGCCGTATTCTCTGCCTTTCCCTGGAAAACGGCTCTCATAATATCTCACTTGAGACTTTACTCTTGGAGTTGGCTCTGCGTAAGGAACGCCAACTATAACAACAGCGTTCATACTATCACCGGGATAATCAACCCCTTCGCTTGACCGCCCGCCCTGAACACCGAGTAAAACTGCTCCTCCCCTTTTCGAGTAATCTTTAAACCGTTTAATGAGTTGTTCATTATCCTTCGATCTCATTCCTTTCCTTTCACAAAATAGTGGTTTTTCAATTAAATCCTCTACTCCAGCGGCGAGTATTCCTTCTAGAACGTCAAAGGAGGCGGTGAAAACCCCTACGTTGGCTGGCGTAAACCTTGCAACTTCAGCTATTCTTAACGCTAGTTTCCGGTACATTTCATCTGTTCGCTTTTGCATAGCCGTCGTTACTCCTCTACAGACAAGTGCTAGTATATGCTCACGTGGAAAAGGTGAGGAAACCGCATGTAAAACTGTTTGTTCGGGCATTGATGTCACTTGCATGTAAGCTTCTAAAGGTTCCAAGGTCCCTGACATGACAACGCTTGCATAAACTGTGGAGAAAACAGGTTCAGTTATCTTTGCTGGGTCTAAAGCCACGATTTCAAGCTTAGCCGAAGTTTTTCCCGCTTTTGTCTGATACTTACTTATAACATGCGTAAAGGATGGGTCTTCGCTTGTTTCCATCCATTTTATGAAAAATTCGGCTATTCTGCGGATATATGAACGGGGATACTTCCCCTTTGCCAGAAGGTTATGACGAATTATCTCGCCTAGACTTAAAAGCTCCTCAAAAAATGTTAGGGGCTGAGAAACATCTGCCTTTGTCTTTAATAGGTCTAAAAAGAATTTTGGCGGCAATTGAGCTTCATCTTTTACTGATTCGGCTATTCTCTCAACAATTTTATGTAGTTTTTTGCAGAAAACTACAGCATCCTCGTAGCCTTGCTCCTTCGCTTCCCTTTCACCTTGCCTAATTGTGAAAAGGGAAAGTTCGTCGCTTGCGATTTCTATAGCTGTGTCTGGAAGGTTATGGGCTTCGTCAACGATTAAAATGAACCTTTCCATGGGAGTTTCTAATTTTTTGAAGAAAACACTTCTTATCAGCGGGTCAAATATGTAGAGATAACTTAAGGCGATAACATCAACCTCTTCCAGCATAAGTTTTGTGAACTCGTATGGACAAAATCCTTGAGACTTGCATATTTTGAGGATTTCGCTTGCTTTTAAAGTTTCATTAGATAATTCGTAGAGAAGTTCAGCACAAGAGTTGAATTCCTCCTCAATTTTCGCATAATATGGGCATTCTTTTCTCGCCCTTAACAATCTGCATATTTCCATTACTGAACGTGTATCCCTTGCATGTCTCAAAACAAACGGATGTAGACACATTTCGCTTCGTCCACGTATAGAAATTCCTGAAACTGGCTGTTTCCTCGATATTGCCTCTAACTCTTCTATTACACGGTCATGCTGCCTATGGGTTTTAGCCAAGTAAAGGATACGTAAGTTTCTTTCCTTGGCAACTGGGAGACACGCAGAAAGCGCCGATACGGTTTTTCCTAACCCATTGCTTCCTTCAATTAAAATGCTCTTCCCTTCAGATACAGTCCCATAAACCGCCTGTATGAACTCATCTTGAAACGGCCTAACAGACTTGTAAGGGAAGTACTCAGCAGCCATTTTCGGGATTTCAAGCATTTTTAGGCCTCTCTATACTTTGGACATAAATTATTGATTGGACAATCTTTACAGTTCGGTTTTCTGGCCTTACAGTATTTTCTACCGAGCATTATTAGAAGAATATGAACGTCAAAATAGTCTTTGGGACTGTACAAAGCTTGAAGTTTTTCTCTAATTTCCTCATAATCAGCGTCTTTCGGCGCAAAACCAAGTCTTTTTGAAACCCGCTTAATATGAGTATCAATCGGTATAGTTGGTTTTTTCGCTTTGAAAAGCAGTAGCACATCAGCTGTTTTAGGCCCAACTCCTGGAAGACTAAGTAATGTTTTTCGAGCTTCCTCAAATGGCATTTCATGTATAAAACTCAACGAACCACCAAACTCTTCGAGAATTAATTTAGCTAATTTCTTGAGAGTCTTAGCCTTATTACGATATAGTCCAGCAACTTTTAATGCTTCTTCAATTTTTGAAACGTCCGCTTTTGAAATTGCTTCAGGAGTTATAGGAAACTTTTTCGAAAGATTTTCGAAGGCTTTAGCAGTATTGCGGTCAGCAGTATTCTGCGAAATAACTGTAACGACCAAAGTTTCAAACTCATCTCTTCTAGAAGAAAGCCATTTTGGCAACGTAAAATTTTCACGAAGAATCTTCAAAATTTCGCTGGCCCTTCTGATTTCCGTTTCCATCATCCCATCGTTTACTAGTTTCTGAAAAGCGTAATATGAAGTTGTTGATTTAGCTGAGGCAAAACTCAAAACTGTACGTAGCTAACTTTCTCGCACAAGTCGATTTCTAGAAGAAAAATTAGCTCGTTTACGGAGAACCTAATTGAAAAAGAAAAAACTGACTACTTCAACATTGTTACTTCTCTTAATAGGACTACTTACATTAATCTCCAACGTCACCACGGATTCAGCTAATCCAACGGTTAACAATTCAAACTACAACTCGCAGGAAAATATTCAAGACTTAAAAGCAGACTACTATGTGTATACAAACGGAAATGAAGCTTGCGCCGCAAACACCAGCTCTTCAGAGCTGGAAATTAAAAGTGAAAACGCAAGCGAAGTAATAAATCACGTTTTCTCCTCGGCAAAAGAAGGGTCAATTGTAATTATTAAGGCAGGAACCTACAACATTTCTGATACACTAGTTATACTAAAGCCTCTGCACGTATACGCTTACGGAGCAATCCTCAAAGTAAATTCAAACTCTACACAAGTTGCAGTTCAAATTGGAAGTGAAAACAGTCAAATTCTTGGATGCCACAGCTTCAAAGGTGCAAAAATATTGAATACAGCCGAAAACAAAAAAGGAGTAGGAATTCTCCTTTACAACTCGCATTTTGGAACATTAGGAGACGTTGAAATATGGTTTTTCGAAGCTGCAGTCCACTCTAAAGGAAGCTGGGATTATACTATCAGAAACTGCATTTTCAGAATCAATAAAGTAGGCGTTAAACTTGACGAAGACGATGAAGGAGTTAACAAAAGCAACCACTTTAGAATAATCAGCGGATACATCGGATGCGACATTGGAGTCCACATAACCAGCAACTGCCAAAATGTAATAATAGAAAACGTAAACATTTGCGACTCCTCCAACTTAGGCGCCGGAATATGGATAGAAACAGCGGAACACACAATCATTTCACAATGTTACTTCGAGAACAACCCCAATTTCGACATAAAAATTGAAGGAAAACAAAAGCCAGCCACAGCAACCCAAATTGAAAACTGCTTCTTCTACGTCAGAAAAACTGCAATAAGACTTGAAAACTCCATCTACACAACAGTCGAAGGATGCATGGCAGTAAATGACAATGGAAATAACCCTGCCTTCTTCATAGACATGACCGAGAACGCAATTAGTCTAATATGTACCCATAATTTTATTTTAAACCTTAAAGTCAACTGTTTTTCGGTTTAAATGGAACAAATGTGAAATGGAATAATTAACATTTTAAGTGTTCTTATGAGTGTTAAATGTTTAGAGGGTTTGTTAACATTAAAGCCCCCAAAATTACTGCTCCAAGTGACTGCAACCGCTTCGTAAAATTACCTGCGACGGAAACTAATAAACTCGCCAATTTCCCCTATTCTAAGTCAGATAACTTTCGCATAAACATGTTTTGTGTATCCAAAATTTCACGACTATCTTTAGCCCCGGCGTAGTTTTCTAAAAGTTGATAATTGAGCTTCAGGAAATTACTTCCCCACTTGAAAATGGAAAGTAAACGAGCAGCTTTATCCTTGAACCCGGCTATGTATAGAGCGGCTGATAGAGCTTCAGCTGTGCTGAGCTTTGTTGGAACTCCGTAGTTCACTGGATTAGCCGCAATTAGGTATGGTAGACAGCGTGAAAATTTTCTGATTCTAAGGTTTGAAATTAGGATTTTCTGGGCTTTCTCCCAGCTGCAGTCTAGGGCGGAGAGGCCGTATCTTTCAATTCTTGCTTTGTCTTCTGGTGAAAAGGCTTTTTCGGCAAGTGGGTTGAGGACTATGGCTCCTTTTGGCAGAAGCTTTGTTCTTCTAACTATTTCGATTAGACCGTGACGTTTTAGCTTTAACGCTGTGCATTTTTTAGGGTCGCATTGGCCAGCGTGATATACAACTATTCTCAAATTCTACTCACTTTATCTTTCACTTCCAAATGGCGCATTGGATCATTGAAAACCTTTGGAATCCATTTTAAGAGATCTGTAGAGACTATGTGGAATCCTTTTTCATTGTAAGCGAAATCGCCTGCAGCTCCGTTAACGAAGGCTCCTGCAACAGCGGCCTCAAAGGGAGCGATTCCTTGAGCCAGAAGGGCGCCTACAATCCCTGATAGAACATCTCCTGTTCCGCCAACTGTCATGGCCGGGTTTCCAGTAAAGTTGAGTTTTAGTCTTTCACCGTCTGAAATTACGTCTACGTGACCTTTCAGGAGGATAGTGGCATTTAATTCTGCAGCTGTTTTCCTAACTTTTTCCGCTCTTTCTTTAAGCTCTTGAGGTAACTCGTGTCCAGAAAGAAGCTTAAACTCTCCGGCATGAGGGGTTAAAACTGACGGGGTTCCCAGTTTCCTCTTTTCCTCGGCGAAGGCTTTTAGTCCGTCTGCATCTAAAATAAGGGGTTTTTTCAATTTTTCAGATATTTTAATGATTTCTTTTACAGCTGAAGTTGTTTCTGGATGAAGGCCAAGTCCAGGCCCCAATACTATGGCTGTCGCCTTTTCCATTTCCCTCTCTATCACCGGAACATTCTTGAGGTTTAGATTGTTCCCCTCCAGTTTTACTGTTATCAGATTTGGTGAAAATGAGGAAATTGAATAAGCCGTTTTTTCAGGGGCTGCTATGTAGGTCAGGTCCACTCCGGTTCTTAGTGCTGCCAGTGCAACTAATGCGGGAGCCCCGGAGTAGGTTTCGCTTCCTCCAATTATGAGTAGGCGGCCGAAGTCTCCC
>JAPDJO010000017.1 GCA_029259115.1 Thermoplasmatota archaeon
TTGATGAAAAAAATACAGAATCTGAAGAAAAGGAACAATGCGATAATTCTTGCTCATAACTATCAGCTTCCAGAGATTCAGGATATTGCAGATTTTGTTGGTGATTCGCTAGATTTAGCTAAGAAGGCTACAGAAACAAATGCGGACTACATAATATTCTGTGGAGTTAATTTTATGGCTGAAACAGCCAAGATACTCAATCCAGATAAGGTTGTTATTCATCCCGATCTTGATTCAAGGTGTCCAATGGCTGATATGGTAGATGTTGAAAGCTTAAGCTGGTTGCAATCTAGATATCCAGATGCAGCTACCGTTTCTTACGTTAATACAACAGCGGATATAAAAGCTGTATCTGATGTATGCTGTACATCATCAAACGCTGTGAAAGTCATAAAAAGTTTGAAGAATGATAAGGTGATTTTTGTTCCTGATAGGAATCTTGGATCATATGTGAAGAGGTTTGTTAAGGATAAGGAAATAATACTGTGGCCGGGTATGTGTCCAACCCATCATAATCTGATAAATAAAGAGGATATCCTGAAGCTAAAAGAGGAACATCCAAATGCAGAGGTAATGGTACATCCAGAGTGCAAGCCTGAAGTTATAGATATAGCTGATTTTGTATTTTCAACAAATGGCATGGTAAAGCATGCAAAAGAGTCAAAAAGTAGAGAATTTATAGTTGGCACAGAAAGAGAGTTATGTTACAGGCTAAAGAAAGAAAATCCAGACAAAGAGTTTTATCCTGTTTCTCGAGCGGTTTGCCCAAACATGAAAAAGATAACTCTAGAAAAGGTTATGTATAGCTTAGAAAACCTTGAGCCTGAGCTGGAATTATCCAAAGATACTATTGAGAGAGCTAGAAAGCCTCTTACCAGAATGATGGAGATAGGGAGAGGAGATTGAAATGGAAAAAAGAATCTATCTAGATCATGCCGCGACAACACCTTTAGATAACGAAGTCCTAGAGGCTATGCTACCTTACCTCTCGCAGAAGTTTGGAAATCCCTCTTCTCTACACTCATTCGGAAGAGAGGCTCACGATGCGATAGAAGATTCAAGGAAAAAGGTCGCAGATCTCATAGGAGCAAAGGAAAAAGAAATTATTTTCACCAGTGGCGGCACAGAGTCAGATAATCTAGCGATAAGGGGCGTAGCATATTTGAATAAGGATAAAATCAAAGAAGAAGGGCCTCACATAATAACATCATCGATAGAACATCCGGCTGTTCTAGAGACATGCAGAGATCTGGAAAAGGAAGGTTTCAAGGTTAAGTATCTCAAGGTTGACAGATATGGCTTTATAGATCTCGAAGAACTTAAAGAAACCATTTCAAAAGGAACGTTCCTTATAACAATAATGTTTGCAAATAACGAGATTGGAACAATACAAGATATCGAAAAGATAGGCAAGATTGCCAAAGATTCTGGAATAATATTCCATACCGATGCGGTTCAGGCTGTCGGAAAATTGGATATCGATGTTAGAAGATTGAATATAGATATGCTTTCTATCTCTGCTCATAAGATATATGGGCCAAAAGGTGTTGGAGCTCTATTTGTAAGAGAGGGTATAAGATTGAAATCTATCCAGACCGGCGGAGGGCATGAGAGGGGATTAAGATCAGGGACAGAAAATGTTCCGGGAATTGTTGGTTTGGGAGAAGCTTGCAGACTTGCGAAAGAGAGGATGAATGAAGATACTCTCCACATGACTAAACTGAGGGATAAACTGATAAAAGGTGTGATTGAAAATATAGAGGAATCCTATCTGAATGGACATCCAGAGAAAAGGTTACCGAACAATGCTCATTTCAGATTCACAGCAGTAGAGGGAGAATCTTTAGTGCTATCTCTGGATCAAAAAGGTATAGCAGCATCTACTGGCTCTGCATGCTCATCTAAGAAATTGCAAGCTTCTCATGTTCTCTTAGCAATAGGATTATCGCCTGTTGAGGCACATGGATCTCTAAGGTTAACACTAGGAAGAGAAAATACAGAAGAAGAAATAGATTACGTTTTGGATGTTTTGCCAGATGTCGTTAAAAGACTAAGAGAGATATCTCCACTCTGGAGGAAGAAATGATGAGTATGTATAGCAAAAAAGTCATGGAACATTTTCTAAATCCGAGGAACATGGGAAAAATAGATGATCCAGATGGTGTTGGGACAGCTGGAAATCCGATTTGCGGAGATACCATGACTATTTACATAAAGGTAAAAAACAATAGAATAGTCGATATAAAGTTCCAAACGTTTGGATGCGCAGCAGCAATTGCTACGAGTAGTATGATAACCGAGCTTGCAAAGGGTAAAACAATAGAGGAAGCTGAAAAGATAACCAGAGATGATGTGGCTGATGCACTAGAAGGTCTGCCTCCAATAAAAATGCACTGCTCAAACCTAGCTGCAGATGCTTTAAAGGCTGCAATTGAAGATTACAAAAAGGGGAAGAAAAGATGATATCCTATATAGAGATAGACGGATGGCATGCAAATATCAGATTCTCCTCTGCTCACATTATACCAGAGTATGACAAATGCGGTAGGTTACATGGTCATACCTACGCGATCCATGCGAAGATATATGGTGAAATGGAAGAGAATGGAATAATAGTGGATTTTAGATTTGCGAAGGATATATTGAAGAAAATAGCTGACGAGCTAGATCATAAGATTTTGATACCAGTCAAAAGTCCTCTGGTGAAGATCAAAGAAAAAGAGGTTAGGCTGTCGAACGGAGAAAAGGATTATGTTTTTCCTCTAGAAGATTGTGCCCTCCTACCATTAAGATCTTCATCAGCTGAGAATCTGGCGAGCTATGTAATGGATAAATTCTTGGAAAGTTTGAAAGATCACAAAAACATTGTAGAGATTGAAATAGGAATAGATGAAGGATTTGGACAAGGTGCAAAAGTGAAAAAGAGATTAAAATGAGAGCGGTAATTCTTCTTTCCGGAGGATTGGATTCCTGCGTTTCAGCTACTCTTGCTAAAGATAGATGTAAAGATTTGTTTGCCTTGAGTTTTGTTTATGGTCAAAAGCATAAGAAGGAGATGGAAAGTGCGAGAAAAATAGGGAGATATCTAAAAGTCAAAGAGCATAAATTTATCACCATAGATCCAAATCTTTTCAGTACAAGTTCGCTGGTTAACAAAGATCTAAGTATAGAAGAAAGAAACGTTGATGAAATAGGTAGAGGTATTCCATCTACCTATGTTCCTGCAAGGAATACAATATTTTTATGTTATGCCCTAGCCTTTGCCGAATCCAGAGATGCTGATTTTATATACATAGGCGTGAATGCTCTAGATTACTCTGGATACCCTGACTGCAGACCAGAATACATAAAAGCTTTCCAGAAGGTTGCTGATCTGGGTACAAAGAGAGGGGTGGAGGGTAGAAGGATAAGAATTGAAACGCCTTTAATACACATGGGGAAGAAAGAAATCGTGGAACTCGGGGTGAAGATAAAAGCACCCCTTCATCTGACGTGGTCATGTTACAGAGGGGGAAAAAAGGCATGCGGAAGATGTGACTCCTGTCTTCTCAGATTAAAAGGTTTTTGGGAGGCTGGATATAGAGATCCCTTAGATTACGAACACTATCCAGACTGGTATGATCTGGAAAAACTCAAACCTCTTGATTTTTGATTTTTGAGTAGTACAAAGTCAGAGCAATTGGACCAGTAAAACATGCAAAGAGTGCCCAAAGTTTAGATTTATCTGTATTCCATCTTCTACCATCTTCTAAGATAAGAGAGGCTGTGTATAGGTTAGCTAAGATGATGAATACGAGTATGATTATCATGAAACTGAAGAGGTAGAGTAAGATCAATGATGGAACAAAAGCTATCCAGTATATGATCATTACTTTCTTCAGCACTTTTTTTCTAATTTTTGAATCTTTTCCAATCTTGTCTATCCATCTCTCAGGTAGGGCAATACCTCTCTTCTCTCTTAGATAGTCTCTTATGTCTAAAGATAGAGGGATAATAACAAGAATAGCTATAGATATGGATAAACATATCCAACTATCTTGAGGAACCTCAAGAGGATGATGAACCGGATCACGCATATGCTCGAATAACAGCTTTAGAGAGCCAAACCATGGTAACTCTCCTTCCGCCTTGCCAATAACCCACTCTAACTTGACAGGTTCTGGACAGATCTCGTTTCCAAGCATCGGATGTTGATCACATAAAGGATTATGATCACCTTTTGTTATGAATCCGGAATGATTAAATTTTACATTATAGAGATCCAGCTCAGGTATGGTTACAGATGTTGCATTATAAATGCCATATTCTTTGACAGTATATGTCTTGTTTTTCTCATCATACTCAACCCAACACATTGCTCTATGGATTATAGGTACCTGGTCCTTTCTACCTAAAGGTCGATAGATGATTACATCCCCATAACCCCCATATCTTTTGTAGCCATCAGTACCAACAAATCTTGCTCCACTAAAGTTACCCCCACATGTGATTACATCATCCTTGCTGTGAATTGCCTTTGCAATAACTATATCTCCAGGATCTATCGTGCCTATTCTACCAAAAGGCGCATCATCATGCATCATGCTACCTGTCTCTATGACTACAAGGGGAGGAGAACCAGGAAAAGGTTGTCCAGAGTATAGCCATATGGTTCCCATTACACCAGCTATGATAAAGATTGCAACAGAGATATCCACCACAACTGAAGATTTTCTTCGGATTTGGTTATTATCTGTCATCTAAGATCTCACCTTAGTTTTTCTTTTAACTATTGGCTTGAGTTCAGACCCACAGATTGGACAGGAAGGAAAAAATCTCTTAAAAACCTTTTTACACCCCTTGCATCTAAATCTCCAAACGAATCTTTCCGATATTCCCTTTTCAGACAATCCTTTAAACTTTAATCCTAAAAAAGAGGCGACATTTTGAATGGAATAATCATCAGTTATTATACACACATCTCCTCTCTCGAGATTATCTAAGGCTACAGCCAATACTTCTTTATCGACTCTCGATAATCTTCTACCCTCTCCAAGCTTCTCTGCTGCCTCCTTGACTAAGAGTAGAGACTCTTTTGATGGATGTTCCATTGATACGTCTTTTCCCTGAATAAAATCAAACAACTTTGGATCTTCTTTCATAACTTCCCTTTCAACAGATTCCGGTATGACTATCCTTCCGTCTAAATCTATAGGTTTTCCCGAAAGGATTGCAGAGGAATCCAGCACATATATCTCCATCTAGAAATTCACCTCTATCTTTTCTTGTCTCCCTGTTTCCATATCTCTAACCGTAACCTTTCCCTCCTCCAGATCCTTTTCACCAACTATTATAACCTTCTTAAAACCCATAGAATCTGCATACTTCATCGACTTCTTGAGATTTCTACCAGTAAGATCTATGTCTACTCTCTCTCCCTTTTCTCTCAATTTCATAGCTATCTTCATAGATTTCTCAACAATTCCCTGTTTCTTACTCGCAGGTATAACATAAAAATCTATCTCTTCCTTTGGAAAAACGAAACCTTCACTTTCTAGAGCTAATATAACCCTATCAAATCCTATTGCAAATCCAGCAGTAGCTACATCCTTTCCTCCAAATGTACCTATCAACTCATACTCTCCGCCGCCGCATATCTGGCGCTCTGCTCCAAGATTTGGTGATTCTATTTCGAATACGATTCCTCTGTAATACTCCAAGCCTCTAACTATTTCCATGCTTATCTCAAATCTCTTTACTCCAAAAACTTCCAGATAGTGTATTACCTTCTCGAACCTCTCTATCTCATCAGTTTTACCCTTGCATATCCTTTTCAACTCATCTATGTTATCTATCTGTAAAAATTTTAGGAGGTTTGAAAGTTTATCCTCAGAGAAATTTCTCTTTAACATCCTTTCGAGAGACTCATGATCTCTTTTATCTATGAATGGCATCATCGTTTTCTTGGTAACTTGATCTATGCCAAGGGTCTCTAGGAAATAGTTCAATATGTTCAGGTTTCCTATTCTCAAATTGATATTCTTCAGACCTGACTTTTCTAGACAGTTCCATGCTAGAGATATGAGCTCTGCTATGGATTCGGGAGTATCACAACCTATGAATTCACAGCCAGCTTGAGTGAACTCTCTATATCTGCCTTTCTGAGGTCTATCATATCTAAAACAGTTACCAAAGTAAAAGAGTTTCAATGGTTTGGGATGCATCTGTAGTTTTTCAATGTACATCCTTATAACTGGAGCTGTAAGCTCTGGTCTGAGAGCTAAATCTCTCCCACTCTTGTCCTTAAAACTGTATATTTCTTCCAGAATTCCTTCTCCTGATTTTGCTGTAAAGAGTTCTAGATGCTCAAATGTAGGAGTTTGCACTTCTCTATATCCATAAGACAAAAATGTCTCTCTGAGCCTATTCTCCAAGTATCTCCTTTTTTCCATATCCTCTGGCAGGAAATCTCTTGTACCTCTGGGTCTCTGAAACATGATTCAAGATATGATAAAAAGAATTATTATGTTTTGCTAT
>JAPDJO010000036.1 GCA_029259115.1 Thermoplasmatota archaeon
TGGAGACTAAATCGGAGGAAATATTCAAGATTAGAGCTACAAGGGTTAAAATGGCGGCTGAACGCTTAGGCATGCTTCTAGAATCTTTTATCATAGTGATGGTTTTGATGTCTCTATGCTTCTATATACTTTTCAGCGTAGAATCCATTTACAGCACTGGTATCTCATCAACATCGAATCTATTCCTCTACACTTACGTTTTCACACCAATGCTATCATTGATGTTCATCTATCTAGCCCACAATATGCAACCAAAAACTCCAAAAACAGACTGGACCCCATACAAGGTTTATGCAGCTTCTTGGGCCGCAGGAATAATTCTACTGCTAATCTTTAATGACTTCTTTGGATTGATAAAAATTTCTTTCCTGAGCCTGCTCAGCTCAATAGTTGACTTACCAACAAGCGTAGCAATCGCGTTATTCATCTCAGCGGCGCCCGCCGCCTTGGTTCAAGGAAAACTTTCAAGGAAAAAATTCAGTTTGGAACGTGGGATTTCAAACTTCCTCAGAGACCTAACCGAGATAAGAAAAACTGGGCTGGCTCCCGAAAAATGCATAGAGACTCTAACAGATAGGGATTATGGAGAATTCAGCAAAGAATTGAAGCAAATAAGCAAGGAGCTTTCTTGGGGTATCCCCGTTAGGAAAGTAATCATGGATTTCGTCAAAAGAACCAAGAGCTGGCTTTCTCAAATCGTAATGTTCCTTCTTGTTGAGACGATAGACGTAGGCGGCGGAACCATCGCCATGATAGAATCACTCACCAGATTTAACACCATGACCCAAGAAGTAGAGAAAGAAAAGAAAATGGCTGTTAAACCATACGTTATGATACCCTACTTTGCGGCAATACTCCTAGTAGCCACGACATTAATGACTCTAACCTTCACCGCCCAGACTATAAGTGTCGGCGGTCAAACCTCAACAATGATGGATCTAGATTATCTAAGGGAAATATTTACAACATCAGTTATTGTTCACTGCTATCTAATAGGCTTAGTAGCGGGAAAGATCAGTGAAGAATCGGTTGCTGCAGGCTTTAAACACTCTATGATGCTTGTCATAATAGCTATAATAGCTGCCAAGGCAGCTCCCATCTTTATGGGAGGATGAACAAGACGAGAACGCTGAAAAATTGTAGAGGAGCTGTTTCATACGCGATTTCGGCCATAATTATTGCAGGTGTAACCATAGTTCTCGTCGTAGTCGCCTTGACTTACGCCTATCAAACAATCGAGCAACAGCAAGGCGCATCAGAGTACAAAGTTATTAAAAATTCATTTTTGGCCTTAAATGATGCGTTAGCCAGCGTCGCTTGGAAGTCAGGCTCTTCTAGAAGCATCAGATTTTCGGTTAATCAAGGAGAGTTATGGCTGCTTAAGAATGATTACCCGATTACGGTGAATGTTACAATCAACAATAATCCAATAGGTACTCCTTTTCAAACTCAATCAGGAGTGATAAAATATTCAATAGGTAGTAAATATGTGAATTTTGGAGAAAACTATACGGAATATTTCATTGGCAACAACATTACAGTTACAAATTCGAGTACAGTAGGTTTTGGTCGAGCTTACATTCAAGGAGTAAGCGGCCATACGAATATAATATTTTATCCAGCGGTAAGAGCAATGAAAACTTCAGTTATCCAAGTCAAAGAAGAAGGCGAATCATACAATGTTACCTATATTGATGTTTGGTTAATAAAGCTAGACATGAAAAGTACTTCCATATTCAGAGGAGAATTCGACTTAAAAATTCAGTGTATGAATATTACAACCCTTCAAACTTTTGACTCTGTTGTTTCTGAAGGCGATATTTGCACTATTAGTGTTCAGATCGGAGATATGGAAAGTACAGTTAACATACCCATCAACCATAATGGCCGAGTAGTCATTAATTTCATCATTTCAACAGTCAGGATAGAAATTTGAGGGGGTAATAGTGCCGGCCCCAACCATAACCCATCTGATATGCACGGCTGCGTTAATAGTGCTCATAATCGTTATGCAATTCTTTTATATGCAGATTGTCAGTAATGTACGCGCCGAGGTGATACGGAGGGAATTAAAAGACATAGCTGACCATGTCTCAAACACCTTCTCAAATCTCTACTATCTTCTAAATTCAAGCAGTTCCACCCGAATTCTAAGGAAAACACTTGAAGTCCCAGAAAAAGTAGAGGAAATCCTCTACTACATCCAAATAAATTACAATACCAGCAGCAATAAGGCAGAAAGTATAAAAGTATACTTGGTAAGTGATAATTCTATTTATGCTGTTTCTTGGCTCACCCCTGGATTGAAAGTAAATACCTCAATGAACCTCATTGTTTTAAGTTCTGAAAATGACATATTCGCTTGTTGCGGTCGATTTGGAGGAGAGTTTCTAATTTGGTTCGAGATAGATTAATCCTATAAATTAGGTAGCAGACCAAATCAAACATTACGGTAGGATTGTTGAATTAACAGCGTAGAAAGAACGATATGCGATATTATATATTGCAACGTAAGACTTAATACATACTATAGCGTATTTTATTTTAGAAAAGTATCTGCATCGAGATGAGAAAAATGCCAGCTGGCCAACTTTACGATAATATAGCGGCCATTACGGCCGTAGGGTTAATAGCTGTATTAGCCATCTATATTCTTCCAACAGTAAACTTCCAGAACGTAAAAACAGTTGATGAACAACAACTCATCAATATTGCACAAAACCTTCTCAATTCTATGCTTCTTGACGAAGGATACCCTAAAAGATGGGGATCATATTACCCATTTAATGAAGGCATCGTCCAAAGTTTTGGACTTGCACTTTCTGAAGCAG
The DNA here is from genome assembly GCA_029259115.1 of Thermoplasmatota archaeon. Lineage (GTDB taxonomy): Archaea > Thermoplasmatota > E2 > DHVEG-1 > B18-G2 > B18-G2. The sequence goes on from JAPDJO010000036.1 coordinate 2,832, forward strand.
ACAAATTCTATGTTCTTGACCCAGATAAAGTTCAAAAACTTGTTGAGGGCAATCCTTTAGGCTATGTAAGCTACAAGAAGATTAAATCTCTCTTAAATTTGGAGGATTACGGCTTTTGCATATCAATTAAACCTCCATTTAAGGTCCATGTTGAGGATAAGAGTATAAGTCTCCAACATTTAATTTTCAGAGTTTCTGTAAGTGATTGGGACGGAAGACCAATCGCTGGAGCCAACGTTATAGCGACCACTACCTACTGTACTGGGCTAGGACGAGGAAGAGGAGCAGTTATACAATTAGGTACTAAGAAAACTGTCAATACTACCAATTCCTTCGGGCAATGTGAAATAGAACAGATTATCAGCGAATCTAACGTAATTGATGCGGCAACCGTTATCTACGTCAGCCTACACGGACTGGGCACCTATGCAGTCGTTTATCAAGATCCTCCTCCACAAAATATTGCCAGAATAAATTATGTGAATGAAACTATAATTTTAACTCAGAATGGCACTCCGCCGCCACGTGCACAAGTGGAGATAGAGAAAATCTTCATCTACAATTATAAAGGCGAAATAGTATGGGAGTATACCGGAGGACAATTAGACTTCATAACTTACTGGACCGGAGAAGGTGATCCTCCGCCGGGATTTAAGGTTTGGAGTAAAGAAACTGATGTTAAGAATCCAGCACTGATATTTTTCATTTTTATGGCCACTCTCCCGGTTGAAGGAAGAGTTCCTGTACTGATGGCTGGACCAGATCCCCTTTGGAAAGGCTATCGTCTAACACACTTTGGGAGCTATCCAAGTCAACAAGCTACTACAGTCGTCGTCCGTAGAAGCGTATTAATTTCAGGCATGACCTATATTGCCGAGTTAACTTTATGGAAGGAAATCTGATGAAGAATCGCAAACGAGGTGCTGCTCGTGGTCAGATGCGGGTAATTGAAACAATACTTGCCTCTTTTGTTATTATGTTTGCTATTTCCTTTCTAAGCACGTTCGCAATTCCTCCTACAAGCGAAAGTTACGAAGTAACGGAGCTAGAAAGGCTTGGATATAACGTTCTCTATGAACTGGATAGTCAAGGAATCCTTGAAGAGCTCGTTTACAGCGAAAGTTGGGGCAATCTAAGCGCCGTTTTGAGAGTGTTGCTGCCGACGAATGTATACTTCAATTTACAAGTTTATGACAGAGACGGAAATTTGCTGAATCAAGGCTATCCAATAGCTTATGGAGACTGGACAATAATTGCTGAAAATGGGTATACCGCAACTGTAACTTACGTGCTTCCCGGAAACAGCTCATACTATGCTCCCAGAATACTTAAACTTGAACTGGTGAAGGGATAAGTTGAGACGGCTATTTACAAATAAAAGAGGACAATTCATTGTTATCGCTATACTGTTCATTTCCATAATGATAATTTCTGTTGCCGTATTCGTTTACAGCACAGTAACATACTATCGCTACCAAAGATGGGAAGAATACTTAACAATAGTCGATAATATTAGAAGGAACTCTCAAAAAGTTTTGAGAATAGGACTTGCCAACTTTACACAAAACTTTCTTGAAGGAAGAGTAAGGGATAAGGGGGAGTATGAAGCCTATACTTTACGCGGGCTTTTCAACTCTTGGGAAAGAGATCTCCAGAAAATCTACGCTGGAATAGGCGTAGATTTAGAGTTCAATGCCGTTGGGAACCGTCTTATAGCTTCAAAATGGACGGTAAGCGATAGCTCTCACATCATAAAGTGTTTCTGGTACGGTTCAGACTCCATTTCAAGTGCATTTGCAAACATTTCTATAAGTCTCTCTTCCTATGGATTTTATGGCTACCATACCGTTTCGGAAGAATATCTACGCTTACAAGTTGACACTTCATATATAGAATCAGAACTTCAAAGTATAACTTCACTTAATGTAATTGTAACAAGGGAAGGGGGAAATCCTGTTTGCGGACTTTCTTCCTCTAATTTCCTGATCAAAAGGTTTGATAGAGAAATTGACGAGTGGCGGCAAGTCAACATAACTGATGTTGTATATAATGGTGAAGGAAACTATACATTATATTTTGAAAGTGATCCTATAGAGAAGCCTTATTATAAGTGGTTATTTATAAGCGTAAGGGATCAACGCGGAATAGTCACTTTATGTTCTACATACTCCTACATAGAATTCATTGTGCAGCGTGAAACTCCCTCTGATGATAGGGTTACTGATGATGAGATCTACACTCTTGAAGCCGGGATAAACGGAACATGGTACTGGAACGGAGTGAAACTTAATGTAACCTCTGAGAGTGGAGACGAAAATGTAGTAACTCCTCCTATTCCACCTGTACCCATACGTTTATTCAGAGTAAACGTTACAGAAAGTGGCGAAGACAGCGACTGGACGGTTTCTCCATGCCAATATGAAATATGGGAAAAAATAGAGTGGCACGATCGACTAATTGATGTTCCACGAGATTTAGCTGATATAAACTCGCCGTTTAATGCATCTAATCGAATAGTATTCCAAGTATCCTTTCCAGCCCCAAACATAACCCGCCAGAAAGTTAGAATATGGTGGGAAAACGATTTAGATGCACCACCATACCAGGGAGAAAGCGACCTGGTATATAATCCAGGCGACTACACGGCTATGACAAACCGATACACTGTAGAGTTCATAGGAGTAGGCCATACCATGTCCGACGACTACCCCTATGATTATTATGGGGTAGCCGCTCTTCTAATGAAGGATCCTGAAACTGGCCTTTGCTTTGGACCATGGAACATTCATGCATTCGGCATCTACTCTGGATGTTTAGGCGAGTGGAGGCCCTATGGCCGCTGGGAAATCAAATATTGGTATGGAGGAAACACATCTAGCAGAGCAGTTGTAAGATTAATTGCCATACTAAACTCAACCGAAGTCCAAAACGTATACAATCAATATGGACACTCAGACAGTTACTTTGACACATTTGCAGTTGTCTTCATAACTGCAAATGTAAAATATCTACAAGTCAAGGAGTACATCTACTGGAAGAACACACAAAGCGATTATGGTCTATGGTTTGCCTCAATAATGGGTAAGGGAGGACCAACTCACTACGCCTACTTAGACTCAGCAAATAATACCCAAGGGCCATACGCATACGATTACAATAACCCCGAACACCGCGAATACGAATCACCCGGATACTGGTGTGGCCACTGGAATAACCAGTTTGGAAGAGGACTAATAATAAATAGTGAAGGACTTTCAAGCCTTTACAGTTTTGATCCAAGTAGAACACGCTTTTCAGTAACGGAAAGCGCGCCTGGAGGGGCTCCCCAAGGCTCAATCGAACTTGAAGCAGTAAATTGTCAGGGAAGCAACTGTACCGTCTATGCTGGAACCTACTATAGCTATGGTCTTGCCATGTGGATGTACGATGGAGGAGACTATGAAGAAATCGATAATTATTATTGGATGTTCCTAGAGGCTTATTCTCCTACAATAATAATTGGAGAGGGCGAATAGAATGAAGGATAATTCTCTGAATAACATAATACTCATCTTTCTTTTAACGTCGATTTTTTACTTGAGTTTTTCTGCATCTGTTCCTAAAGTCTACTCTTTAAACAGTTATATC
>JAPDJO010000020.1 GCA_029259115.1 Thermoplasmatota archaeon
TTAAAACTTTCGTAACTCTTCTTCCGGCAAAGGTGGCTAGGGCATGTTGGGCGGCTTGTCGGAGTATGTTATAGTCGCCTATTATGTTAGTATTGTCAAAAAAGCCCTCTTCGTTGAACTGTATTCTTCTTTTGATTTCGCTTTCTAAGCCTACAAGCTTGTTAAGGGTTTCCCACAGCTTGCGGGCTCTTTCAACATTTGGAAGAACATGTCCTTTTGCATATCTGCTTAGAACTGTAACTGGTAATCCAGTTTTATTTGATAACTCTCTATAGGTATACTTCTTCTTGGCCATTTGTAAAAGCTCTATCGTCATGAGTCTAAGCTTGAGATTTTCGGCATGAGTGCTCATTAAATCACCATATACATTAACAAGTCAAATTTTAAAGTTGCTACTTAATATTTTCAATTCAACCATTTATAATTTCCGTCGAAGATGAGGAAGGCTTCTAAAGGAAAAGTTTAATTCTTACTTCGTGAAATGATAGTTGCCATGCTGCCATTAATAGCCTTAATTCTAATATGCATATTTCTAGTGAGCGTAATATCGCTAATCGGTATAGTATTCGTAGTTCTCAGCGAGAAATGGTTTAACAAGGCGCTTCTAATGCTTGTAGGATTTGCCTCCGGAAGCCTCCTCGGCGGAGCATTTTTCCATCTAATTCCAGAAGCAATAGAAAAAGTTGGAAAAGCCTCAAGCATAACTGTTGAAAACATCTTTTTGGCTTTAGCCCTTGGTTTACTAATATTTTTTGTCTTAGAAAAGTTTCTTTGGCGACACTGCCACGAAAGGGAGAAATGTCCAGTTCATCCATTCGCCTACCTGAATCTTGTTGGAGACGGCATACACAACTTTATCGACGGCATTATAATCGCTGCAAGCTTTATGGCCTCCCAAGATCCTTCACTAGGCTTCATTGTGACTTTGGCGGTTGCAGCGCATGAAATTCCACAAGAAATTGGAGATTTCAGCATACTACTCTATGGCGGATTCTCTAAAACTAAGGCGTTAATCTACAACTTTCTAACCGCTCTAACAGCCATGGCTGGAGGAATATTCACCTTTTATGGTTCAGCCTTTCTTCCACAAACACCATATCTATTGGCATTTGCGGCTGGCGGCTTCATCTATATAGCATCAACCGACTTAATTCCTGAACTTCACAGAGAAAGGAAGGCGCTTAACTCATTTCTGCAATTTATAATGTTGTCAATAGGCCTATTCTTAATGTGGATGCTGAAGCACGCCTAAAATGTTAGAGTGAGGAAATTTTTTCTGTAATCTCTCTTAAGGCTTTCATCGCAGGCGAATCAATGCCGCCTAGAAGAGGAGTAGCCCCCTTCATGTCAGCCTCGAAAACTAGTGGGTCATAAGGAATAAAGCCTAGAATCTGGAAGCCATTTTTGCCAGAAAATTCGATTAACAATTCTTCTTCAACTTTGTTCCTTATTTTATTGCCTAAGAGAAAAATCTTTTCTATTCCCGCCTGCCTCGAAAGTTCGAATATTTTCTTTGCGACCTCAAGTGCTTTCATGTTTGCATCGGCAACTGCGAGCATGACGTCGACATGTTTGGCTGTTGCTCTTCCAAAATGTTCTATTCCGGCCTCCATGTCTAAAACTACGGCTTCTCCTCTTTCAACTATGAGGTGGCGAAGCAACACTCTAATAAGCGCGTTTGCTGGGCATGTGCAGCCTCCGCCCACAGACCTTATTGTTCCCATAACAAGCAGGTTAACGCCTAAAGGCGACTGCACGGAGTATTTTTCAACTATGTCATCAACTGTAAATGAAAGCTTATAGACCCCCGGAACGCCAGTACTTGTCTTTTCTTCGATGAGTTGTTTGTTTTCGGATATTGGCTTTATCTCTTTGGCTTTTTCGGCTGGGATTCCCAAGGTTATGGCTAGGTTGGGTGCGGGATCAGCATCTATGGCTAATACCTTGTAGCCTTTCTCTTTTAGGAAGTAGGCTATGGCTCCGGCGATTAGTGTTTTTCCTACTCCTCCCTTTCCGGCAACGGCTATCTTCAATTGTAGCGCCTTCCATTCGCCTAGGTTGAAGCTAACGTCAGCCTTTCCGAGCTTACATCAATTTCTGCTATATAGCAGTTTTCAAATTTTTTCACAGCGCCTAAAACATCCTTTACAATAACGTTTTTTCCTTCCGCCTTCGCATAAATAACATCTTTATAGACTGTTTCGCCGTTGAGAACAACTTCAAATTCGCACATGGCTTTCACCTTGATGAAAAGACTGGGGCGGCTAGCTAATTAACATTTCTAAACATGTCTATGCTCCTTCGCGAAGTTTCTCCGCGAACTCTTTAAGTCTAAAATAGGCTTCTCTTGGATTTTCAAGGTTCAAAGAGAACCTTTCAAACGGGCACATGTCTTTTCCAGTCCTATCAAGTATTTTTGGAACCAAAACTTCATACTCATATTTTATTCCATTCCTTTCAAGCGTATCCTTGCCCCCAAAACTTAGAATAGAAGCAAAAACAGCGTTTACCCGCGAATATACACAAAGCAATGCAGCAGCCTTCCCAACAATCTTGTCGGCAACAGCGGCGCCCTCAAGATTGCTGCCTAGCCGCTCAATAGCCTCAAAAAGACCTACAACTCCATGAGAATCTGATTGAAAAATTATCCTTCCATTTTTAGCAATAGCCAAGGTCAAATTTTTCTTCTTTAAAGTCTGTTTTGCAACTTCTAAATCGGGCATCCCGTCATTTAGAAGAAAATTGCCAAATAAAATGATTACTGAATCTTGATTGAGAAGAGCTTATCTTCCGGCATAGACGCAATCATCCATGCAAGTTTTTCTTGAGTTGCTGTATCTCCCTTGGCTTTTTGCAGTTTTTCCATCAAAGTCTGCAACACTTCATTTTTTACGCATATGAAAACCCTTTTTTCTCCATTGTCCGCATCAAACTTTGTAGAAATTACTGGTGATTTTGCTTCTTTTAAGGAAAGTTTCTGGTTTCCGAAAGTACATCGAGTAACCGCTTGAAGGCCGTCTAATGTGCAAGTATAGGGAATTTGCTTCGGAAGCTCGACTTCAATTCGCAACCGCCAAGCGTTAGCTTGAATTTTAAGCTTCTTCATTCCTATTAGCCCCATTTTAACACCTAAAACAAGGAAAGGTCCTAAATGCCCATGAAATTCTGCAGCACGCCGTATAGTTGAGACTAGCTTGTCCACTGCCTTGTCCTTTGAATTCATTCTTATTTCCTTCTGTACAATAATATGGCTTCAACAACGGCTATAACCAGCATGATCACCGTGGTTGATTGAAATACCATTAGCTGAGTCTGAAGACTTGAATTTTGGGCTCTAAGCTCTCGGGTACCGCGCCAAGTTTTAACTGCATAGAATAGCTCTCTTGCGTTGTGTTCTATCATTTTTGCGAGAGTTTCTGTTTGCGGTAGTGCTCCTGGAAAGTTAGATAATACTACGTGAATTGCGTTGCATTCGGTTGCTATGGTATTGCCAACCTCAGTTCCGCTCTGGAGATTATCAATTACTAGTGCTACGCCCTCTTTTTTGGCTGTCTCGGTCAAATTTTGGATATCTGCGGTCGATAACATTTGAGGAGGCCCATAGGTAGCAACTACGTCAAATCCAACCCAACTTACAAAGCTGGCCTGCCACTGCATGCATATTACCTTAGTCTCATTAACGCCTAGTGAAGCAGCTTCGTTTTGAATATCACTTGAAATCCTATCTATTTCTTCTATCATGGCATTCATGGTTTCATTAAGGTCTATACCCAATATCTGACTCAGATTTCCACCGATCCACCTTATGTATCGCTTAGCGCCCTCAGGAGTATTCCAAGGACCCGAAATTTTTATTTTTGTTATATTGGTGTTTCCTGAGGCTTCTATTAAATCATCTAGCCAGTATTCTCCCATTATTCCGTGATAGAAGAGAACCTTTGCTTTGCTTACTGCTTCAATGTCGCTTGGCTTTATATCGTAGTCAGCAGGGCAGAGTCCAGGTTGAGCTAAGACTACGACTTCTGTCTGATTGCCGACATACTGTTCAACTATTGAACCTAGTACGTTCGTCGTACAAACTATTATTGGACTATCAGAGTTTCCACGAACTGGCTCAGTAACTATATCGCTTGAGAGGCAAAGTAAAACAATCCAGACCGCAAGAATTAAAAATATTCCTTTTTTATCCAAGAAATCCACCTCCTCTCCTTCTTTTTGGTGAAATGACAACTGAAATTGCAAATATTAACGTTGAAATTAAGGCTATACATGAACCTACCGGCAAATCAAAAAGAAGTGAAGTGTAGAGGCCCCCAACACATGAACTCGCTCCAATTACTGGTGAGAGAATCATTATTTTTCGCATACTATGTGAAAATTGAAAAGCGGATGCCGCTGGGTTAAATATCAATGCGAAAATAAGCAATCCGCCTACAAGCTTTAGGGAGAGAGTTATCACCATGCCAGCAAGGAAGATTATAAAGAACACTAGTGGCTTAGTATTTATCCCGTCGGCTTCAGCCATTTTTCTATTAAACATTATTGCAAAAAGCTCTTTCCAAAAGAGGAAAATCAAGGCGAACGACACGGAACAGAGAGAAACCAGATAGACTATGTTGCTGTTGGTTATTGCAAATATGCTCCCCCACAATATGCTTCCAATATCACTTTTAAGACCGATCTCAGGGGACAAAGTCATAAAAATAAAAGCCAAAGCCATATTTAACGGAAAGAGAATTCCAGTTATTATATCTGCGTGAAGTCTCGCTTTTTCTGCAAAGGGGCCAATTAATAATGCTGTAAGTGAAGCAAACATAAAAGCAGTAAGTAATGGATCAAGTGCAAGGGCAACCCCTAAAGCTGCTCCGGCAAAAGCGCTATGAGACATGCAATAGCCTATTGCGGAAATCTTCATCTTCACAACGAATACTCCTATAATGCTTGCCAGTAATCCGGAAAGAATGCATCCTATAAGCGCTCTTAGCATTATGGTAGACTCAAGCATTATCATTTTATCATCTTCACCTGGGGAAGCCATAAGTACTCTTTAACCGACAACAAGAATTCTTCAATCGTTTTTTCAGCCACTATTCTTCCTTCATTCATTATGATAATTCTGGCATTATCCTTATTCATTAGTACTTGAGAGATTTCATGGGTGACAATTATTGTTGTAAGTCCTTTTTCTTGATGAAATTTATGGATCAACCTTAAAATTTTCTGTTTAGATTTTATGTCTAAATTACTGAATGGTTCATCAAGAAGCAGAATTTTTGGCTCCTTTGCTAGTGCTCTTGCAATCATGACTTTTTGTTGCTGCCCCCCCGAAAGCTTCCCGATGGGAGAATTCGCAAGCTCTCTTATGCCAAGCTTTTCCATAATTTTTAATGCCTTATATTTATGTTCATCGTTAACTTTTCTCAAAAGACCTATTTTTCCGAACATCCCCATCATGACTACGTCTAGTGCCGTAAATGGCTCATTTGGGTCCGTTAGAAAGTCTTGTGGGACATATCCTATTTTCTGCCTAATTTTTGCTCCATTCTTTCTCATATTACATCCTAACACGTAAACTTCGCCTTGACTAGGTTGTAGAAGACCAATTATGGTTTCTAGCAAAGTTGTTTTGCCACAAGCATTTGGTCCAATTACATATACGAATTCATTCTCCGAAATGGATAAGTCTATATTTTTTATCGCTGGCTTCTTCTCGCCCTCATATATAGTAGAGACATCTTTAAGTTCTATTATTCTATTCATTTTGACATCCAGTATTACTTCTTTATGAAATGATGTTACTGTTCAGATAAACTTTACTATCCTAGTAATTAAATATTTCAATGTTAACGCCCCAAATATAATCAGCAGTATAGGAGATGAGGGCGAAATATGGGAAATGTTGTACGTTTAGGTGTGACTTTTCCACCTGATTTACTAAAGGATTTTGATGAGCTTATAGCCAAAATGGGTTATGAAAGCCGTTCTAAGGCTATTCAGGACGCTGTTAGAGCTTTCATTTCGGAGTATAAGTGGCTTAAGGAGGAGACTGGAAGCCGCGCAGGCGTAATTATGGTTCTATATGACCATGAGGTTAGAGGTTTAGAGGAGACGCTGACCGACATACAGCATGACTTTCAAGATGTAATATGCTCGACGCTGCATGTTCACTTGACTAAGAGGGATTGCCTTGAGGCTATAGCCGTTAGGGGGGAAGCCCAAAAAATAAGGAAACTAGCTGAAAGTTTAGCTTCGAAAAGAGGGGTTAAGCTTCTAAAGCTTATGTTGACTTCACCATAAACGATATATCGCCTAACTTTGATAGCAAAATTTTACCGCTTGTGAGCTGTGATGGAAATGCTTGAGGCCATTATA
>JAPDJO010000026.1 GCA_029259115.1 Thermoplasmatota archaeon
AGAAGTTTGGAGTATATTCGTTTAACTTGCTCCGTTATTGCTATCAAATGGGAGCATTTTGAAATTGTTTTAAAATGCAGAACTGACGCGGCCTTACTTATTATCTTCTCGTCTAAAGGTCTGCGTGTAAAGTGAGCTGAGACTGGGCCGAAGACGAATGGTTGGGAAAATTTCTCCCTTATTGCTAGGAGGCTGAAGGTTTGGCCGTAAACTGCGGGAAACATGTGATGAATTATATCTATTTTTTGGGTCTTCAATATTTTTGAAGCCTTTAGGTAACTTCTAGTTATATATTGGAGGTGGGCGGAATACTTTTTTATTAGATTGTCGTATGGAAAAGCCCTAATTGAGCATGCGCTGAGGATTTTGATGTTTTTTGGAGGTTTTTTTATGCTTGTGTAGCCGCCTATTGCTGTGAATTTTATACCTCGTTTGGTTAGGTTTTTCATTATTTGTAGGCATGTTGTTCCCTCGCTTGATATGAGATGGTCTGTTAGGATGTAGGCTGCTGATGATATTAGTATGTGGGGAGTCATGCTTCTGCATGCTCTTTGATTGGGGTGATTATGAATTTTGCCTCGGAATTCGAATATTGGAATATGACGAGTTTTGTAATATTTTGGGGCTGGAAAAAAGTGAATTATATCTTAATATACAAGATATAGTTCGGTGTCGGAACTTGAAGGAAAAAGTGTTATGGGCAATAAATTTCCGCAATCATCAGCTCGCCAAAAAAGAGAAGAATAGTTTACCCTTGAAAATAGAATCAAGATTTGCTAGAGCAGCCATGAATATGATTTGGACGGCTAGGCTCCTTAAAACCTCCTTAACTGTAACTAGAACCCCTACAACCACTTTGAGGAGTATAGTAAAGGCCCATCTAAACTTTAACAATGGGAAAAAAGGTAAATGTGAAGATCAAGCAGCCAACAACAACGAAACTAAGCCAATTTCGTTCCAAGACATATTTACGTTTAATTATCTACAGTTAACAAAATAATCATCCGAAATAGTAGCACAGCGACAATTTTATAATTCCCCATTCCTTCAAAGATTTTATGTTTAACGTTGAGTTATTCACAGTTGGACCCTTATTCACAAATTGTTATTTGGTTTATTGCCCCGAAAGTAGGGAAGCAGTAGTCATCGATCCGGGCTTTGGCACCACACGGGAGGCGGAAGATTTTCTGCGGAAGATTCTGCAGATGAAACTTAATCTAAAATACATAGTGAATACTCATGGACATCCAGATCATACCTCTGGGAACGGCTTCTTAAGGGAGAAAACTTCAGCTCCAGTTCTTATACATAGACTTGACGCATCAAAGCTTGGAGAGGCTAGAAGGGTTGTGTATGAAAGTTTAGGTTTCGAGCTTTATTCGCCTCCAGCCGACGGTTTCATCGATGAAGGAGACATTATCAAATTTGGAGATTCAGAATTGAAGGTTATCTATACGCCGGGACACAGCAAAGGAAGCATATCTCTAATCGGAGAAAAATGCATTTTTTCAGGTGACACGCTTTTTGCGGGTTCTATTGGAAGATATGATTTCCCAGATTCTTCATTTGAGGAAATTATGCATTCTTTAAAGGAGAAAATTTTGACTCTTCCCGGCAATTTCATTGTTTATCCTGGGCATGGCCCAATTACGACGATTGAGGAGGAGAGGAGAAATAATCCTTTCCTTAAAGAGTTTCTCTGAAAAGATCTTCTTGATGGGATATTGACAGCTCCTTTATCGATGCCTCCTCGCTTGTTTCGGCTCTATCTAAATTTTTTATTATGGCTACTGGTATAGCCTCCTTTGCTTGACCCATAACAAGTTCCGCGGCGCATGCTATTTCATCAACTATTGCAACGTTTTTAACTTTTAATAGATTTCCGTAGAGGTCTCTTTGACCTCTATAGTCCTTGAATGGTTTTATTCCGGCTACTCCAATTGCGAATTCTACTTGTCCCCGCCGGAAGGGTCGGCTGAAGGTATCGACTATGACCACGGCGACCTTTTTGCCAGTTAGCTTTTCAATTTCTTTCTTAATTTTTCTCGCTGATTCATCCGGATTTTCTGGTAGAAGCGAGTAGGCATTTCTTGGAACATTTGATTTGTCTACTCCCGCATTTATGCAGATTAAACCTCGCTTATCTTTGACTATCAGAATTTCTGGAGATGCCTTTACAATGCTGTCGGTTTCCTTCAGGACAAGTTCTACCAGTTTTGGGTCTCTTTGAACTTTTTCAGCTAGTTCTTTGGCTTTTTCTGACGGATTGATTTCTTCAAATTTGACTACTCGTCCTTCCGCTTTTGAAACAATCTTTTGGGAAACAACAATTATGTCTTTATCTTCGATTTCTACATTGTTTCTGACGGCGGCTTCAACTATCATTTTCGCCAGGTCGTCGCCGGCTTTCACTAACGGAAAGTTTTCCAGCCCTATTATCGTAACAGTTTTAGGAGTCATACCTTAGAGTTGCAAAACTCAACCTTATATAAGATTCTGGTTCACTCTATAATTTCTAAGCGCGGGGTGAGCCTCTTGCCAGTGGCTGTTGTAGTTGACTATAAGCTTTGCACTGGCTGTCGCTTGTGCGAAATAATATGTTCACTAACGAATGAGGGGAAAATTTCAACTGCGCTTTCTAGGATTAAGGTTTATTCTTTTCCTCCGGGAATAGATGTTCCAATTGTATGCGCCCAATGTGAAAAAGCTTCTTGCATGGAAGCATGTCCGCAAAACGCTCTAGAGAGAGATGAGAAAACACATGCTGTAACTGTAAACGCGAAGAAATGTGTTGGATGTGGACTCTGTCTTGAAGCTTGTCCTGCAAAGGCAATATTTGCACATCCAAAGGGAAACATCGTTTTTAAATGTGAACTTTGCGGAGGAAATCCTCAATGCGTCGAAATTTGTCCAGCAAATGCTCTTTCTCTTGTCAAGGTTTCATTTGATACAAGAATTTTCGCGAAAAAAGCTGAAGAGATAGCTGAGGAAATGCGTGAAGCATTTATTTTGCCAAAGGAGGAGAAAAGTCTTGCTTAAGGGCGGATACTCTGGAAAAATTCTTAAAGTAAATCTGTCAAACGAGAAGGTTGATGTTGTTAATACGGAGAATTACTTTGACGTTAACCTTCTTATTGGAGGAAAGGGACTGGCTGCCTACACCCTATGGAAGGAACTTAAGCAAGGCGTTGATCCCCTTTCAGAGGGTAACATCCTAGTTTTCGCGACCGGCCCCCTTACCGGAACTCTTTGTCCTGGAACAAGAATTTGCATTGCAGCAAAATCGCCTCTAACCGGGCTTTTCTGCGACTCCTATGTAGGCGGACATTTAGGCGCAGAAATCAAGATGGCTGGATATGACGCAATTATAATCTGTGGGAAAAGCGAAAAGCCAGCCTACATTTGGATACAAGACGAGCATATCGAAATCTGTGACGCCAACCATCTCTGGGGACTCGACACTTTCAGAACCGAGGAGGCTATACGAAAAGAGAGGAACGACAGAAATATTCGTGTAGCTTGTATAGGACCTGCCGGCGAAAAGCTGGTGAGGTTTGCGCATGTCAATGTTGACCGTTATCGCCAAGCTGGAAGAGGCGGGTTAGGCGCCGTTATGGGCTCTAAAAAATTGAAGGCGCTGGCTGTTAAGGGAACGGGAGCCATATCAATTTACAATGTTAAAGATTTTTTGGAGAAAGCTAAGGAGGCGCATAAAGCAGTTCTGAAGAATGAAACTGCGAGGGCTAGGAAGCGTTGGGGAACCGCCCGAACAATAGTGTTTACGGCTGATCAGGACTTGCTTCCCACAAGAAACTTTAAGGAAGCCACATTTGAGGAGGCTGAAAATCTTTCAGCTGAAATTCTTGAGAAGAGATTTTGGATAAAGCATAAAGCTTGCCATAGCTGCCCAATAAATTGCGGAAAGCTTGGAGTGGTCAGATCTGGAAAATACGCTGGAACCATTGTTGAGGGAATCGAATATGAAACCTTGGCGTTAATTGGGGCTAATTGTGGAATTGGAAATTACGAAGCTGTCGCTTATGCAAATCTGCTATGCGACATGCTTGGATTGGACACAATTTCGACTGGAAACGTTATTGCCTTCGCCATGGAATGCTATGAAAAAGGAATATTCACCGAAAAAGAAACAGAAGGTTTAAAGCTCAATTTTGGAAATGAAGAAGCCGCGATTAGGCTTATAGAGAAAATTGCAAAAAGAGAGGGACTAGGAGACTTGCTCGCCGAGGGAGTTAAGAGAGTCTCCGAAAAACTAGATGCTGAATGCAAAAGATTTGCAATGCAAGTTAAGGGATTGGAGCTTCCAGGCTATGACATGCGAGCCTCACCCGGAATGGCCTTGGCCTACATAACCGCCGATAGAGGTGGATGCCACACGAGGGCATGGCCAATCTCATATGAAATTTCTGGAAAAGCGCCCGACGGGACAATCATAGAGAGATATTCAACCGAGAAACGGGCACATATAGTGAAGGAACAACAAGATAGAAACGCAGCCTGCGACACTCTCGTTGCATGTTGGTTCCTGAAGACAGCCGTCGGAAATGAGCGTTATGTTGGCATGCTGAACGCGGCGACCGGCATGGAATTCACAGTTGAAGAATTTTTGGCGGTCGGCGAGAGAATATGGAATCTGGTTAGACTGTTTAATATTCGTGAAGGATTAAGAAAGGAGGATGAAAACCTTCCAGACAGGGCGTTTGAAGACCCTATTCCTTCAGGAATAGCGGTGGGACAAAAACTTGAAAGGAGTCAGCTTGAGCATATACTCAGGGAATACTATGCCATTAGGGGATGGGATGAGAATGGCGTTCCAACGGAGGAAAAAATTAGGCAGTTGAAGCTGAATTCTTTAGTTTCTTAAGCCTAGGCAAATATTTAAGTGAAATAATTATTTTCTCTTCAGAATCCTTTTAACTTCTAAAACGGTTTTTCATTTAGGCGGATGGATCGGTTATGAGTCCAAAGAAAAAGACTAGTCTGTCTAATAGTTTTAAGTTTAATTTTGATGATAAACTCAGTTTCATAGAGGGGATAGTTGGAGGCATAGCTCTCGCGTGGCTTGTTGCATGTATTCTTTCATGGATTCTTAACATACTTCCGGTGGATTGGTCATTTGCGCTTACTACTACCACGGCTTCGGTCGCCATACTCTTAATGTTTCTGGGTTTCTGCTCTTTCTTCGCAATTTCGATAGCATCGGCTTTAAGGGAGGGAAACTATGGATTATACTCGATTTCTTCTTTTAGCGTGTTCTGGATAATATTCATAATCTGCTCCTATATTTACGGACTAGGCACCGTTACGAGTTTATTCTTTAATGAAGGAATACTTTGCATGATTCAGATAATGGTGGCATATACATTAACCATTTATACGCTCTCGGATATAAAGGCAATAAACATTAGAAAATCTGACTCCTACATAATAGGGGTTATTCCATTCATAACTCTACTTATATTCCTAGTTGTCCAGCAACAAGTATTCGGCGAACAGATACAATTCGGCGCTGTTATTGAGCCAGTATTATGGGTAATATCGGTTATCGTGGCGACTCTTGTAGGATATTTACTTCACGCAACAATTTCCAAGTAAAAGTTTAGGTAGAAACCATCTTTTCATACATTTTTTCAAGAGTCCATCTTATACTTGACTTTAAGTCACGTATTCTCTCCTCACTCACATTCCGAATAATTATCTCCCTTATTATGTCACCTTCCTTGATTATACTGTAAGAGAGTATTTTATCAGGGGTAATTTCACCTCTTCTAGCAGCTTCTCTATCTTTCTCTTGCATTTTCAAGAGAACACGTTCAATTAGGAACTGTCTAAATGGAGGAATGTTGTCCCTAAAATTCTTATCTCTGTCTAACACAACGCGGACAACTCCATTGCCAATATGTAGGGTAGCAAGCCTTTCTCCAGTAGGAGTCTTAA
>JAPDJO010000080.1 GCA_029259115.1 Thermoplasmatota archaeon
ACATCAATTTCCGGAACACTAACTAATATTTGGCTTAAGCAGATAAGATTCGATTATGCTCTTTTGTTAGCGGCTGGAATAATTTTTGGAGCACAGTTTGGCGCCCATTACGCTGCAAAAGTGTCGGCAAGGAATCTACGAAGGATGTTTGCCATTGTTCTTCTATTCGCAAGCGTAAGAATGATTCTCAAGTTTACGGGAATCATGCCCTAAATCTCAATTTTATGATAAACTTTAAATATAGTTAGCGATATCAAAATCGATATCAAGCTTGATATGTGAACCATAATGTTTGGACATCACCACCATGGAAAATTTCCAGTAGAACATTGGATGAGACATACAGCCGCCGTTCCCAAAGGATTCTTAAGGTTCTTCGTTTTGAAACTCCTAAACTTAAGACCCATGTCTGGAGCAGAATTAATTGAAGAAATAGGTAAAAGAACCTCGGGAAAATGGAAGCCAAGCCCCGGCTCAATATATCCAATGCTTGCATGGCTGCAGGATAACGAAATTATAAAAGAAGTTCCGGTAGAAGAGGCTGGGATAAGACGCTACAAACTGACAGAAAAGGGAAAGAAACTCTTGGAAAAAGAGACGGAAATAAAAAGAGAACTAAAGAAGAAGTTAAAATTTATAGTTCCTCCGTTAACTCTTAGTTTTCTCTGGAGTACGCATTGTAGCCCTGAAGAGACGTTTGAAGTTGAAGAATCAGAAAGAAGATTTCTCTCAGCTCTTTTCGAATTAACAGAAAATTTAGAAGGCAAACTTTCAAAAGAAGTTTTGGATGAAGTTAAAAAGGTTTTAGATGAGGCTTCACAAAAAATTGAGGAAATTAACAGAAGACTGAGGGAAGAATAGGTATGGCTGGAAACATTATTGAGGCAAAAGGATTAACCAAAGTGTTTAATGGATACCTAACAGCCGTTGACCATGTAACATTCCAAGTTGAAGAAGGAGAAATTTTCGGATTTCTAGGGCCAAATGGAGCTGGAAAAACGACCACAATAAACATGCTCATAACAGTTCTGAAACCAACCGAAGGAACAGCAACCGTGTGTGGACACGACATTGTTAAAGAGGCAAGTATGGTTCGGAGGAAAATAGGGGTTGTCCCGCAGGAGTATACGGCTGATGAAGATTTAACTGGATACGAAAACATAATTCTCTGCGCAGACCTCTACGGAATTCCAAGGGAAATATCAAAGAAAAGAGCAGAAGAACTTCTCGAATTAGTCCAACTAACGAAATTTAAGGACAAAAAGGTTGAAACATATTCGGGTGGAATGCGCCGCAGACTTGAACTTGCATGCGGACTAATAAACAGGCCAAAGGTGCTCTTTCTAGACGAGCCAACGCTCGGCTTGGATGTCCAGACGAGAGCCAACATTTGGGAATACATTAAGCTGTTAAAGAAGGAGTATGGCATGACCCTCTTCATGACTACGCATTATTTGGAGGAGGCAGACGCACTCTGCGACCGAATAGCCATAATTGACCATGGAAAAATACTCGTTACAGGCTCACCGGACGGATTGAAAAGCAAGCTTGGCGGAGACATAATAACTCTACAAGTGGATGAGAACAGAGACATTTCCGGTTTTATTGAAAAGATAGAAAATGTGAGGGAAGTTCGCAGAATTAAGGATGAATATAGAATTAAAGTAAAAGATGGAGAATTAACGGCTCCTTTAATAATTGAGGCGTTAAGGAAGGAAGGAATTAAAGTTACGAGGCTTTCACTAAGTAAGCCTTCTCTAAATGAGGTTTATTTGGAGTATACTGGACGCAGTATGCGTGATGAGGAAGAGTCGGTGGAAGAATTTAGAGCTCATCGCATAACTTTAAGGAGGGCAAGGAGGCGAAGATAATGAAGGAGATTTCTGGCAATCCATTACATGGCTTATGGGCTTTAACCAATAGGGAATTAAAGAAGTGGTACAAAGAACCTTTCGTATTCTTTATTTCGATAATTCAGCCCATAATCTGGATGGGACTCTTCGGAAAAGCAATGAACATAAATGCAATAATAACGAATAATCTTCCGCCGAATATTCCGCAATCCATTGCGGACGAAATGATGAAGCAAACATTTGGAACAAGCGACTACTTTTCTTATATGGCCGTTGGCATGCTGTCATTTGTAACATTATTTACAACGATGTTTAGCGGAATGTCTATAGTGTGGGATAGAAGACTAGGATTTTTAAACAAGGTTTTGAGTACGCCTGTTGCAAGAAGCGCCATAATCTTC
This sequence comes from Thermoplasmatota archaeon, assembly GCA_029259115.1. GTDB lineage: Archaea > Thermoplasmatota > E2 > DHVEG-1 > B18-G2 > B18-G2. Next base: position 2,255 of record JAPDJO010000080.1, read on the forward strand.
TCGAAAATCTTATCGGCGACTATAAGGTCGCTTGCCCAAGTAAGTATAATTTTGGTCTTCGCCATTCTATTGGGATTAAAGCTTAGCCCAAACTTTACGCCGATAAATCTTCTAGGGGTTTACGCCATACTCTTTCTATTATGCATGGGGCTTTCCTCGCTTTTTCTGATGCTGGGAATACGCTCAACCAGATGGGAAACCCAGATGGCCATAGTAAATCTGCTTAACCTTCCATTAATGTTTGCAAGCAATGCGCTGTTTCCAACAAATGCTATGCCGGATTGGCTGAAGCCAATAGCAAATCTAAATCCAATAACATACACGACAGACGCGGTAAGGCAATTATTAATTTTCGAAAGCTTAAACCTAAACCAGTTAATGCTGGACTTTACTTATATGGGAATCTTCGCAGCGGCAATAGCCTCAATAAGCATAATCCTATCATGGAAATACCTAAGCAAGTAACGGCATATTCAAGGCTTAAGCATAGACTTTAAGCCGAAGCCAGTTAAAACAATAACACTAACCTCATTTTCACCCACTTTACCTGCATTCTTCTGCTTTTTGTAGGCTGCGTAGGCAACGGCCGAGCTTGGCTCTACATGAAACCCGCACCTAGCAAGCTCAATGAAGGCAGAGTATATCTCATCTTCATCAACAATCTCTGCGTCTCCGCCAACTTCGCACATTTTCTCAGCCATCAAATCTAAAAGTGGAGGATTGGTGCTTACAAGGGCATCTGCAATTGAATTTATCTTTTCTGGAGGAGTGTACGGCAAATTTTTAAGCCTATGATAAAGCGGCGAAACTTGTTCGGTTTGACAGGCTACAACCGTTGGAAATTCCTCTATAATTCCGGAATCAGCCAAATCTTCAAGTCCATGTATGACGCCTAAAAGAAGGGTTCCGGCGGAAACTGGAAGGTAAATACGATACGGCGGCTTCCATTCAAGCTGTTCAAGTATCTCGTAGGTAAGCGTTTTGATTCCGTCACGGAAGATAGGATGCCAAATATGTCCAACATAGAACTTTCCCTCTTCAGATTTTTGTGCTTCAGCTGCGACTCTGCTCCTGTCTCCGGCTATACGCTTGACCTCTGCGCCATAGAAAAGTATTTGATTAAACTTTTGCCCAGAAACCTCCGCTGGAACATAAATTCTAGCTTTTAAGCCAGCTCTGGCGGCATAAGCCGCAATTGAAGCTCCAGCATTTCCCGAAGAATCCTCCGAAATGTAGCCATTCATCTCCTTAATAATTCTATGAATGGCAGAAATTAGGACTGCTGAGCCTCTATCCTTAAACGACCCCGTCGGATTTAGAAAGTCAAGTTTGAAGTAGACGTTCTTTGTGAACTTTATTAGTGGGCTCCATCCCTCGCCGAGACTTACTATCTGATTTTTCTCTATGTATGGGAAGCATTCCATGTAGCGCCAAATTGTGTAATCATTTTTTCTTATTGCCTCTTTCCTGAACACGCTTTTTGCACTTACTTCTAGCGGGGAACCGCAAGAACACCTGTAATCAAGCGGGTTTTCTGAATAATTTTGGCATTTTACGCATTTAGCTTCATACTTCAATTGTGGTTACCTCTAAATTGTCTAGTATACTGTTTAACTTGAGAATTTAAGGTTAGAGCTGCTTTTCCTTCGGAGAGCTAGAGGAAGCAGAATTGAAATAACATTCGTGAATAATATGACATTTAGGGCTATACTCGTATAGATGGTTGCGTTTGGAAGGTTATAGGCTAATGGAAGAGTACTCATAGCCGCGGCGGCAACTCCCTTACCAACTATAACTCCTATAGCTGGAAAATCATTCCTTAATGGACTCCCAATCGTACCTACGCCTACTGTGATAAATCTTGAAAAATGAAGAAGCAAACTTACGCCCAATCCTAAAATTAATTCATTCATGCCCGTAAACATGTAGATTAGGCCTATGAAGGTGAAGAAGAATGAGCGAATAATGAAGGTTAATTCGGAGTGAAAGTGCTCTATCAAATCGGAAAGTCTTGTAAGCTCATCCCTTTTAAGTTTCAATTTCAAAGCAGAGGCTAAAGAGCTGGAATTTCCAAGGACAACGCCGAAGAGGAAGGATGCTATGCCGCCGGTTCCGCCGAGACTTTCAGTAAGCGAATAAACAAGCAACAGGGCAGCCAAAGTAAAAGTGTAGGTATACTCTATCTTTCTTGAAAGATATAGCAGATTCATCCATACGAAGCCCAGAATCACGCCAACAAAAATTGATATGCAAAAATTCGAAGAGATTGCAGTTATGCCTTCGCTAAGGCTTACTTCTTCGAGGCGAATATAGTTGAGAATCATAAGTGTAACTACAATCACTATGGCGTCATCTACAAGAGATGAAATAATAAGCGTAGCCCGCGTCCTTTCCTTCAGCCGTAAATAATTGCAAACCGACTCCACAGTAGCGGTATTCACTCCGCTCCAAGCAGAAGAAAGCAAAAAGGCATACGACCACTCTAAACTAAAAATAAAATGGAGAAATAGGCTTACCACAGCGAAAGTTATGAGGAAGCCAAGAACAGAAAGAATTACGGCGCGTCTACTCTGCTCAATAATTTCGTAGAAGCCCATTTTTAAGCCGGATTCAAAGCCTATAAACGCTATTGTAAGCGGAGCAATAATTGAAACCATACCTTTAAGGGAATCATAATCAAAGATTTGGAGAACTGGCCCGCAGATTATTCCAAGAGCTATAAGCAAAATCATGCTTGGAAGCAAAATTTTACGCGAGACCGCTTCTCCAATAAAGCTGAGAAGCATAATAACGGCGATCACGTAGAAAACAGTTATTATGTCAATCATTTAGGGCTTCCAGCCTAACTTATGCCAGCGTTCTACTTTAAAGAATTATGCATAACACAAAAGCTTCAACTTCGTGAAAATATTTATTGTCGGTTCATAAAGTCTTTTCGAATTCTTGAAACAAGCAGATTGGCAGAGAACCATTAGTTTAACTCCAGCAACTAGGCGATAGTACATGTTTGAGCGGGTTAAATCAGGCATACCAGGGCTAGACGAGCTTATTGAAGGAGGTTTCTTAAAAGGTGACATAATTCTGTTGGCTGGCGGGACAGGTGCCGGCAAAACTATATTTTCGGCTCAGTTCATCTATAATGGCGCGGTTCAGTACGGCGAAAAGGGAGTCTATGCAACTTTTGAGGAAGACAAGGAGACTTTAGCTAGAAACATGC
>JAPDJO010000089.1 GCA_029259115.1 Thermoplasmatota archaeon
TCCGATCTCTCGGATTTTGGCTTTTTAGAACCTTTCCTGACTTTTCTATTGCATGTTCTCCTTTTCTATGACCATTCCATTCACTATTACGTATTCTATTCCTTCTGGATATAGATGCGGAGCCGTGAAAGTTGCTTTATCAATTATCTTTCTTTTTGACATCGAGAATGACACAACTCTGGCTGAAGTTTTCTCTCAATTAGATCGAAAACAAAATTGAGCGGGCTAATATTCTTTGTTTTATGATAGTGTCATATATGTTGTTCGACTTTAAACTAGCCAATCATCCGATTTTACCGAAAAAATTTTTAGGTTCCCATGTATTAGAGTGAAACCCTTGCTTACTGCTGGGATTAAAATGGGCAAGACCATTGTAATTGCTCTCGGCGGAAACGCAATAAAAAGGGCTGAAGAAGAAGGAACAGCCGAGCAGCAACTTCGAAACGTGAAAATCACATGTAAACATATTTTGGAAATCATAAAAAGAGGATACAGAGTCGTAATAACCCATGGAAACGGCCCGCAAGTCGGAAACTTACTCATTCAACAGGAAGAGGCAAGTAAGCTTGTGCCGCCGCAACCGCTGGACATTCTAGGCGCAATGACGCAGGGGCAGATTGGCTATATGCTACAGCAAACCCTAATAAACTATCTGAGAGAAGAAAAACTCAACATCCCCGTTGCCACAATTGTAACGCAAGTTTTAGTGGACAAAGATGACCCGGATTTTAATAATCCATCAAAACCTGTAGGACCATTCTACACAAGAAAAGAAGCAGAAAAACTGATTGAAGAGAAGGGCTATATTATAAAAAAGGTGAAGCCGGGGGAAAAAGCTTACAGAAGAGTTGTTCCGTCGCCAGACCCGATAGAGATAATTGAGAAAGACGTTATCAAGATGCTTGTCGACGCCGGATTTATAGTGATCGCCTCCGGAGGCGGCGGAATACCCGTAATAGATCAGAATGGACAATTAAGAGGAGTTGAAGCCGTTATAGATAAGGATTTAGCTGGAGAAAGACTAGCTGAAATAGTCGATGCAGACATCTTTCTAATTCTAACGGATGTTGAGAAAGTAAAATTGAATTTTAGAAAACCAAACGAGAAGGATTTAGACAAATTAACAATAGCTGAGGCGGAGAAATACTTAGAAGAGGGGCATTTTCTTCCTGGAAGTATGGAGCCTAAAGTAAAAGCATGCATAAGATTTCTGAAAGCTGGAGGCGAAAAAGCGATAATAACAAGTCTAGACAAGGCTGTAGAAGCCCTAGAAGGAAAAACCGGAACACACTTTTATAAGGCATAAGTTACTTGAAAAAGCCGACACTATGAAGGAAATATTCTGCAGTATAAACTCCAATATGCCTAAACTTTTTAGCTAGAAATCCGCATATTTCATTTCTGTCCATTTTTCTAAGCGATTCCAGAAAATTGCGAAAGAGCCATACTCAACAATTATTTTCTGAAATTCCCTTGCATTATAAATGATCGCCTCAATTTTCCTTCTATTCCTTATAGCATCGGGATTCTTAATTAAATCCTCAACTTTAGCCCTAACTAGCTTACCAATTTTAAAATTAAAGAATGCTCGCCTATATTTTTGCCAATTTCTTCTAATTGCTCCCCAGTTTAAGCCAGCCTGCAAGATGCATAGACATAAAATTTCAAAATATTCATCATCGGATTTTGGCTCTTCTCCCGGCAAACATTCGCTTTTATCTTCCTTGGCATAAACGCATTCCCAAGGAGCCTTATGAACCTTCATATAAACCAAATTTTAAAATGCATACACAAAAGCTTATCATTTAACCCTCTTAATTGATTCTTTGATGCTCCGCAGATCGGTGTGTTAATCTTCGGGAAGCTCCCAGAATAATGTTTCAGGCGAGTACATTGTGTTCTGGGTCTCCAACTTTTCCAATTTTAGAGTACCTTTTGATGGAGGTTTTATGGGCTTAAATATTTAAGGCTCCTACCCGGTCTTATTTGTGGTGCATGTGAAAATGCTGTCCCAGATTCCGATAAAATTGGAAAAGTTAAGTAGGGAAAAGCTCGACATGGAGCTTTTAAGGGTTGGAATGATAGCTGAGCTGGACGCGGTAAATCTTTACGAACAATTAGCAGCTGCAACCGACAATGATGAGCTAAAGAAAGTCTTCTTAGATATAGCCAAGGAAGAGAAAACTCATTTCGGAGAATTTCAGGCTTTGCTGCTGAAATTGGATAAAGAACAGGTTGAAGAGCTTGAGAAAGGTAAGGAAGAAATCGAAGAACTAACAGGCTAATCTCCCACTCTTTTATATTTTGAAGCCCGGCAAGTAAAATTCTTCCACATGTATGAAAATCTTAATTACAGTAGTCGGCCAGAATAGGCGAAGGATGTAGAAGAGATATAGGCTGTTAAGAAAATGACGGAGTTAAGGCAGATTTATAGATGTAACGTGGAACATAGTTGAAGTTTTGCATGCTGGCATCGGCACGCTTGTATGTTTCGGTCAACCCATGGAATTGCTAACCGAGAAAACTGAAGACGCTGGTCTCGAAAAACATGTTCTAGTAATAGAAAAGACTGAAACTGGATATCTAGTAAAGGTTGGCAGCATTCCACATCCTATGGAAGAGAAACACTACATTGAATGGATAGAACTCGTCACCGATGGAAAATTATGCAGAAAATTCTTAAAGCCAGACGAAAAGCCGGAAGCCCTATTTGAAGTTAAGGCGGAAAAAGTTTGGGCTAGAGAATACTGCAATATCCATGGACTCTGGAAATCAAAATGAAAACCAGAAAACCATATTTCTCTCATTTTTTAAGCTATAGCTAAAATACTTATAGAATCACAATTCTCATTTCGTTAGCCTTCAGCCAATATAAGCAAGATGAAAATATATTTGAGAAGGGTAAAGTAGTATAACTTGGAGCTCCGGTAGTATAGTCCGGTCAAGTATGGCGGCCTCTCGAGCCGCAGACCCGGGTTCCATCTGTGAGCTGGGGGCGGATACGCGGGTTCGAATCCCGCCCGGAGCACCATTTTTGAGTTTTTTCTTCATTTAAAACTTGATTAGAAAGTATTTGGTTGTTTGTGTTTTCTAATGCTTGAATGTAGAGTTTTAGACAGTTTTCAAGGCATTGTGAAAGGTTTAGTCCGAGTTCTTTAGCTCTTTTTACGATTTCTCCGTTTACTGACAAGGTTACCTTAACCATTCACAAACACCTCATACGTATCTATACGTATTGCTTTATTCTTTCTTTTCTCTTTTCATTGCTTCAAGTATTAGAACTTCTATGGCGTGTGAACGGTTATGAAACACTCTCTCCTTAACTTTTTGATCTATCCATTCGACAAGCTCTTTAGGTAGGGTTATGCTGACTCTTTCTCTAACCAAGACTTCTACCTCATTTTCCATACTTTCACTCTCCTTTTCTTATTTATGCAATAATGTATGTAATCGTAATACATATAAGCATTTTGCATACATAACTATAAACTCTAAACTTGAAAGGTGAAAGGAAGAATGTCTGAGAACTTGGAAGATAGAATGATGGCCGTAGTTGGAAAATTTGATGGTGTTACTCATTGGTTTGTGCCACCGCAATATGTTATTATTATCACACCACCAGAAGAAATCAGAGAAAAACTGAAGCAACTATACCATTCAAAAGAAGAGTTTGATATAGGTCTTCAAAGCGATGGAACCATTATGGTTCTGGAAACTGCTAAAATCAAAGAATGGAAAAGAAAACAAAAAGCCAAGTAAGAAGTTTTCAATTATCAAATTCCCTTCTTTTTCTCTTTATGTCGAATGGAAAGCCAAGAGTTATTTATTTACCACAGAACAACCACTCCATAAGGATTCATTAATTATAGTGAATGGAACTGATGTTTGTTAGATAATAGAGCTTGTATTGTTTAATCGATTTTATATTGACGCGATAAAATAAAATCGAACATTCCAGACTCCAGAATCTTCTCAAAATAGGCTCCTTTAATTGCTCCTATTAATCAAGTTTACAAAACTGCAATTTTGTAAAATCAACATGACTCATGCCTTGAATCTCCTTGAAATAGGCTTCTTTTAGTTTTGCTATTAATATAATGGAAATAACATACATACATCGATTCGATTATTAATAGAACTGCAAAACAATATCTATAGTCAGCTATTAATATAATCAGAAAATAATGAGTGAATTCCATGCAGAGAACCTATGTCATGTCGAATAGTGTTTATAGGAGAATTTTGAAGCTGCGTAATGCAGAGAGGATTCTATGTGAAAGATGCGGAAAAGAAATAAAGCCTGGACAGAAAGTAATGGCTAAACTGTCAAGAGGAAAGTTCAAGTATTATCATAAAGAATGCTATGAATCTTTATGGCTTGACTTATAGCTGCTTTTGAGAAAGAGCCTCCTACTTATTCGAGTTGAGGCTGGCTGTTGCTTTATGTTTAGAGGCCGGGCAATATGCTAAGGAATTTGGTAAGCAATTGCCAGCAAAGACATAGCCAGATTGCTTCGCTGCATGCATATGTAAGCAGCAAAAACACATTCATAGCTGTAGCTATTCTGCGGTTAAGAATCAACTGTTTCGTGTAGGCGTAAACTGATACCTTTTTCTTTTCGGCCTCTTGCCTTAACCTTTCATATTGCTCCTCATTTAACCATATGTTCACTTGCCTTAACCTTTCTCTTGCCATCTATATTCCTCCAGAATATGTCAGAAAATGGAAATATTAGCACCGGTGCTATCACTGCAATCTTTAAATTTTAACCAGTTTATATAAATTTCGACTAAAGAGTATGGAGGTGTATAGAGAAAAATGCGTGGAATCATAGGGCCGTTAGTTGGTATTATAATAACCATGCTCATTGGAATCATAGTTGTATCGACGATAATTAACAGCGTCAACACTTCAGGCTGGAGTTCTGAGGCTCAAAACACATGGAACTCGTTAACCAGCAACATATGGACGGCCTTCGGCCTACTGGTAATACTGCCACTTATTGTTGGCGCAGTTATACTGCTTAAATACATTGGCGGAAGTGGCAGCGGGCTTTAAATTAGGAGGAATAGGAAATTTCCGTTAAGTTCCCCCCTTTTTTTACGTTGGATAATTGTAGGATTGGCTATTCTTTTACTTTCATGTCCAATTTATGCAATTTATTATGGAGTATGGAGTATCACCTTGGTCGTATTGGCCTGCTACTGCGAATGCATGTTTGGATTTTGGCTAATATTTTCAAGTTTAAATTCGC
>JAPDJO010000067.1 GCA_029259115.1 Thermoplasmatota archaeon
CCCAACTTCTTGAACAAATTTAGGAGAGAAACGATATGGTTGAGGAAAAAAAGAAGCTTAAGTTCGCCTTCTACTGGGCTGCAAGCTTCGGAGGATGCGAGATAGCGGTTCTGGACATAGACGAGAAAATCCTAGACGTGGTGCAAATAGCTGACATAGTGTTTTGGCCAGTAGCCATGGATATTAAATACAAAGACGTTGAAAACATGCCTGACAAATACATAGACGTATGCTTCTTCAACGAAGCCATAAGAACCGAAGAGCAAGAACACATGGATAAACTGCTAAGACAAAAATCAAAAATTCTGATAGCCTACGGCGCATGCTCTCATCTAGGAGGAATACCCGGACTAGCAAACCTAGCAAATAAGCAGGAAGTTTTCGAAAAAGCCTACATCGAAACGTTCTCAACAAACAACCCAAACAAGGTCTTGCCAAAAACCAGAGTGAGAGTTCCTGAAGGAGAACTAAGATTACCTGAATTCTACGACACGGTAAAAACCCTGGACCAAACAGTTGAAGTTGATTATTACGTTCCCGGCTGCCCACCGGCTGTTGAAAGAACATTGTTCGCCCTGGAAGCCATAGCAAAAGGAGAACTTCCGCCTAAAGGCTCGGTTCTAGCGCCGCTAAAATCCGTGTGCGACGAATGCCCAAGAAAGAAGGGGGAAAAGAAAATAGCTCGAGTCTACCGCCCGTACGAGATTACTCCAGACCCGGAAAGATGCCTACTTGAACAAGGGATAATCTGTATGGGACCAGCCACGCGTGGAGGATGCGGAGCAAGATGCTTAAAGGCTAATATGCCATGCACGGGATGCGGAGGCCCGTGTCCAAACGCTCCAGAACAGGGCGCAGCTATGATAAGCGCTTTGGCTTCCATACTCGGAGTGGAAAACGAGAAAGAAACCTACACAGAAGTTGAAAAACTAATCGAACAAATTAAGGACCCGATTGGCACCTTCTACATGTATTCTCTTCCAGCCTCAATTATTAATAGGAGAGTTATGCGGAAATGAAAGAAATAGTTATAGACCCAATCACGAGACTCGAGGGACACGGAAAAATAACCATCTTCCTAAACGAGCAGGGAACCGTTGAAAACGCTTACTTGCAGATTCCGGAGCTTAGAGGGTTCGAGAGATTCTGCATGGGAAGAAGAGCTGAGCTTATGCCCCAGATTACAAGTAGAATCTGCGGAGTATGCCCAGTAGCTCACCATATGGCTTCTACAAAAGCCCTAGACGCATGCTTCAACGTTGAACCGCCGTCGGCAGCAAAAAAGCTTAGAGAACTCATGTACTGTGGCTACATGATATACGACCACACGTTGCACTTCTACTATCTAGGCGGACCGGACTTCGTCGTTGGGCCAGATGCACCGCCAGCGGAAAGAAACATTTTAGGCGTAATCAAAAAGGCTGGCCTAGACGTTGGCAAGCAGGTTATTAGGCATAGGGCTTATGGCCAAAAAATAATAGAGATAATCGGCGGCAAGGCTACTCATCCAGTCTGCGGATTGCCAGGCGGAATTTCTAAGCCCTTAACCGAAGAGGAGAGAGATGAAATTCTCAAAATGGCCGAATCATGCGTCGAGTTTGCAAAGTTTTCATTGAAGCTTTTCCATGATATTGTGCTTGGAAACACAAAGTATCTTGACATGATTAAGAGCGACTATTATACGCTGAAAACTTATTATATGGGCCTAGTAGACGAGAATAATCACGTAAACTTCTATGACGGAAAGGTTCGCGTAACCGACCCGAACGGCAACGAATTCGTAAAGTTTGCTCCAAGCGAATACCTAGACATAATAGAAGAGCATGTTGAAGAATGGACCTACGTGAAGATGCCGTATCTAAAGAAGGTTGGATGGAAAGGCTTCGTTGACGGGTTGGAAAGCGGAATCTACCGTGTAGGCCCGCTTGGAAGATTAAACGCGGCCGATGGAATGGCGACTCCGCTTGCAAATGAAGAGTACAAGCGAATGTACGAAACATTAGGAAGGCCTGTTCACTCAACGCTTGCATTCCACTGGGCAAGGTTAATTGAAATACTATACGCGGCTGAAAGAGCCGTAGAACTGGTCAAAGACCCGGAAATAACAAGCCAGAACATTCGTAATCCGGTTGGCGAGCCCGGAGAAGGCGTGGGAATAGTTGAGGCTGCAAGGGGAACACTTATCCATCATTATAAGCTTGACCAAGACGGCTTAATCAAGGATGTAAACTTGATAGTGGCAACTACCAATAATTATCCGGCCATTTGCATGTCGGTTCGCGACGCGGCCAAAGGCTTGATTAAAGGAGAGAATGTTAGCGAAGGCCTATTAAACATGGTTGAAATGGCCTATCGGGCTTATGACCCATGCCTTGCATGTGCGTCTCACTACGCTTTCGGAAAAATGCCACTAACAATAGAAATATACAACCACAAAAAGAAGCTAATAAAGACCATTGAACGAAACACCTAAACTCCTACATTTTTTGACAAAATTAATTTTTTAATTTCATCTCGTGTAAATCCTAACTCTTTTAGTATGCATGCTTTTAACAGCTTTTCGAGTTTCTTTGTAAGGTCATAGAGCTCTTCTCCTTGCACAGCTCTTTCTTTTAAAGTTATGTCATAGTGAGTTAGATAATTTCTCGTATCAACAACTTTATTTATAAAAGAGCCCTCAGCAAAAAGTTCACCTAAGATCTCTTCATTTTCATCGAGTATATCTCTTAATCTTTTCCTTAATGTTGGCTCGTTACTGTACTTGAGCTTATTTTCAAGCCAGTTTTTATACTTTGGTGAAACTGCTTTTATAATTTCTTCTAATCTTTTTTGTGCTGCTCCTCTGGTAGTTCATAGTTTTTCATTACTCTTCTATGATATGCTTCTAACGCTTGGATTAAACTTAAAAACCTATGGTGTAAGTACATGTATGGGTTGTATAATGTATTGAAGTATAGATCATAAATAGGTTCCAATAGTTCGGCTTTTTCGAACCAGTTTCTAATAATGTCTTTAAACTTCTTTGAAATGTCCTTAAAGGTGAAAAGCATTTTATCCGGATGGATTGTTTTGAGTTGTCTGGGCGTATAAAGTAGTTTATGAAAAATTTTAACTGGTGGATAATATTCTTTATTACCTTGTAATATTTGCTTGTTAACTTCAGTTATTCCTTCTACCAACAATGGATATACTGGTTCTCCAATGGCAAAAGTTAAGAAATTTCTAATTTGATTAATTGTTTTTAAACATTCTTTTATAGATGTTTCCTCAGGATATGTTATACATACATATGTCTTCTGCTCAATAGTTACCTTTTCTAGTTTATATGATTCTCTCACTTGAAATGCAATTGAAATTTTGCAGCTGTTAACAGACACTTCGATAGAGTTAGGTAGTGCATAAGCTACCGTAATTGTTCTTTTACCAAAATTCAACAATCTTTGTCTTGTAAAACCATAAACATTAACCCATCTGTTCAGATGAGAATAGTGAATCTTCAGCTGTTTAAATTTTATGTCTTCTTTTTTTGGGAAATGAGCGCCCACGAAAATCATTCCTACGTAAAACGAAGAAGTTGAAAAACCAGGCGTACTTATTTGAGATTTAGTTTCGAAACATCCATATAAAGTAATAGGAACCCCACCAGCGGAGGTTCCCAAGATTATTTCATGGCTTGAAAGTTTATCTGAATATCTGGCATCTTTAAAGGAACCTATTAAATCTAATATGCCCCCTGACCAAGGAGTGAATTTAAGAGTACCAGAAATTCTTTTTTCTGGCCTATCAGGAAGCCACCAAAGGCCTTTATGTTTAATTTTCCCAATCAACTCTATTCACTTTCAGTAACAAGATAAATATGCTGCCTTTATTTGCTTTATCGTAGCATTAATCTGAATGATGTTTAGCTTAGCGTATGCGTGTTTTTGGTTAGGAAAGTTAGTTTGGACTTAGGAAGCTAAAAATTAAATTTAATTTTAGCTTAATCCAAATAAGCCAAAAGGGATGAATCAATGCCCGAAAATAGTATAGCAAAACAATTAATGAAATGGTTTTCTGATGCAGACAGAATAGTTGTGGCGGGTATTGGAAATGAAATTAGAAAAGACGATTTTGTAGGAGTTAAAATTGTTAGAGAACTAGCAAAAAAGTTGGATTCCCAGAACATTTTTCTTATCGAATGCGAGACTGTACCGGAAAGTTACATTGGCCAAATTGCAAAGTTTAATCCTTCGCATGTTCTGCTGATTGATGCCGGAATGCTAGGCTTAGAGCCCGGCCAAGCCAAGCTTGTTGATGTTAAGCAGCTAGCCATGTATCCAGCAATTTCAACCCATGCTCTTCCGCTTAGAATATTCTGCGAACTAGTTGAAGAAATGACCAGGGCTAAAATTGCTTTGTTAGCTATTCAACCCAAGGATGTGGATTTCGGGGAAGGCTTAAGCCCAGAGCTAGAAAAAACAGCCAATCAAATAACTAGAATTCTGATAGGAATTTTAGCGGGGAAATAAAGAGAGGGTTTAAACGTAGGGAACTGTTTTAAGCGCCTCAACAAACAGGCGCTTTACAGCTGTTATTCTTGCCTTCTGTGCTAACACGTCGCTTGTAACGAAGTCTAGGGCTTCCTCTGGGCACCATTTAATGCATTCTGGGTCTCCATCGCAGAGGTCGCAGACGAAGACAACTTTGTTTTCTGGATGAAGCGTTATTGCTCCGTAGTCGCAGGCTTCTATGCACCATCCGCAGCCGTTGCATTTATCCTCATCAACCATGATTACGCCGTTTTCCTCCGATTGGGTTAGGGCGTCTCTTGGGCATGCCGCTACGCATGGCGGGTCTTCGCAGAGTCTGCATGTTAAAGCCAAGTTTATTAGTGGATGAATTCTAACCACTCTTATTCTGGATTTTAACGGGTTGAATGTGTTCTCCTTTTTCATTGCACATGCATATTCGCAGACGCAGCATCCAACACATTTTTCTGGGTCTGCAGAAACAAATTTTCTTTCATGTATTGCCGCCATTTTTATGCCCCCTGACCAAGTTTAGCCTTAACAATATCCGCAAACTCTTCTAGGCCGAGTTCCCTAAGCTTCTCAAGCGTTGGGATTCCTTCCCTTGTCCATCCTCTAACACATAGTAGTCGTCAAGCATCATGTCAAGCTCTTCTTTGCTTACGTAGGCTCCCTTAGATGGCCCCTCATCAGGTATTGGATGATTCATAACCTTCC
>JAPDJO010000088.1 GCA_029259115.1 Thermoplasmatota archaeon
CTTCTTCCTTTCCCACCTTTTGAACGTCCACGGCTTTTACGTTTAACTGGCAAGTTCTTCCTCTTCCTACTATAATTTTCGCTTGGCAATATATTAAGTGCTTGCTTAAATTCCTTTTGTTAAAGTTCCCTTTCTTCCGGTTTAGGCTCATGCACATAAAAGTATACGATAAGTGTTGATATTACTGCAAGTATCGGTATGAGCAGAAATGGAAATTGGGGGCTAACTCTATCATATAGGATTCCTCCGGCTAAACCGCCAACAGCCATAAAAATGTAGGAGAAGAAATTCATTGAACCAGTAGCCTTTCCACGCTTATCTTGCGTAACTAAATCGGCAAACAATGCTTGAAATGAGGAGAACATCAAAAGCTGAGCCAAACCAACTATTGGAAAACATATGTAAAGCGTCAAATAGTTTCCATAAATGAACAGCAGTGTGCCGGGAATCAACAAGATTCCGGCTAAAATCAACGGTTTCTTTCTTCCAATTTTATCAATAAGTTTCCCGACGGGGAAGGAGAAAATAATCATGCAAATTACAGTGGCTATCATGAGGTAGCCCCAATAAATTCTCGCAGTTTGCAGAGCGGGATCCTCTTGAGGAGATAAAGCCGGATTTGGCTGTCCTCCAATCTGTAAAACGTAGAAGGCGTATACTTGGAAGAGAGGCTGGCACATGGCGAATGATGAGCCTAAGACTAGTCTGGATAAAAATAGATAAAAGGTTGAGCGGGGGACTTTGCGCCAAACATTTATTCCCTCTCTTAATGATTGAGGGATTGAGCGGACGGTATCCATCAAGTTTAGCTTTTCAACGTTACGCATACTCTCCTTAAGCTTCAGTCTGATAATTGCCGCCGCAAAAAAGAATACAGTCACAATTGTGTAGGCTATTCTCATACCTAGAACCGGCCCGTAGGTTGCAACGAGAAACATGGCTATTAGCGGCGCGGGGGTTGTTGAAACACTCATTATTAAGTTGACTATTGAAAATCCCATTCCACGCTTTTCCGGAGGCAATGAATCGGCGAAAAGTGCATTTAATGCTGGTTGATAAAGGAGGCAGAGATTAGCGAATAATGCTCCTATGAGAATGAAGTGCCAGCTTGGTGCAACCGCGTAGAAGATGTAGGAGATGGCGACGCCGAAGGTTAGGCTTGAGATAAGCCATCTGCGCCCATACTTGTCGGCTAGATACCCTCCTGGAAACTGAACCAAAGCAAGGGCTAGGAAGGAAACAGCCGAAATTATCCCGAGAATTGTAGGTGTGCCGCCCAAATTTATGACGTAGTCTGGATAGTATGTTCCGGGAAGTTCATTGACAAAGTCCATTAGAATCCAGCTTACCACTAGGATTAGGAAGTTCCCTCTGAAGAATGAGAACTCCCTCTTCAGCTTTTCGATGAACCCCAAGATTATTCCTCTTAATGTTATTTCTATTGAAGCGTGGTTAGGCTAGTTATTAATTGTGGGTAAAAGTGTCCAATAGATTGTCCACTAAATAAATTTTAGCTTCACATTAAAATGGAGAAGGTTTTAGAGGTCGTCTCTTAACTTCAAAAGTTTGGCAATGTTGGCGTCTGAATCTATTCTTGGAATTATCTTTCCAGTTTTAGACGTGAATAGGGTTGTTACGCCGGGGCCATGTCCGGAAGTTACGCAGTTAGAGTGGACAACTATGCCTATTGAAATCGCTCCCTTCCGATAGGTCCTTCCATACGAATGATCCGCGTCTTGAATAGCCACCAAATCGCCTAACCTTAAATCCTCAAGTCCATACTCCTTAACGGTCGGTTCATCGAAGAGCTGAATGTCATAATCCCCAGAATAGGTTTGGTTTGCGCCTAGTCCAGAACCCATAATGGCGGCTGGAATAATATGCGTAACTGGAATTTCAAGTTTGTCTCCGACTGGCTGCGGATTAATCGCTTCTAAAAACCTTGGATCCATATTCATAACTTTAATTTCCGGATAATCTAGCAGTTCTAGGCCGACTCCGAAGGCTTTGATTAGAATTTTGTCTCCTATAAGAAGCTTCTCTAAGGTTTCCGGCGGAAAGTCAACGAGCACATGCTCTATTCCGCCGTGCTTTCCAGTCACAACTCCCTTCGCGCCTTTAGCTTCTCCGGAAACGACTATGGCTTCGTTACCTATACACGCTAGAATGTTTAGCGCCATGTTGGCTCCGCCTGGAAAACGCTCATCTTTCTCCTTGTTCTGTACGCTTACGCCTGGCTCCACGTGGTCAGCCATCCATCCGACAGCCGGGTCGCCGACGCGAATGTTGTAGGTGATTCCTCCAACGCCTGGAAGGACCATAGGCTTGCCTTCAGCAGATATTCTATAGGCTGAACGCCAAAAGACTGGACTTGAAACTTCTCCCATGACCGAAATCTTAACAAGCTTCTCAACATTGGTTCTCAGCATCTATTCTCACCCTTTTCAGACAAATTGATTATCTGCTTGTATAATTTAGTAGTTATGGGAGCTGAGAGTCTGACCAAAAAATTCGACCTTGTAGTTGCGGGACACTTTGCCATTGACAAGATTGAAATAGGAAAAACAAGAATCGTCAGAGTCGGTGGGCCTCCCTTCTATTCGGCTGTTGCAGCCAGTCGACTGGGCGTGAAGGTTGCTGTTCTGTCTAAGGTTGGCGGAGACTTTTCGAGAAGTTATCTGGAAATTTTGGAAAATGAGCAAGTAAACATCGATTTTACTCAGATTGTGGAGGATGCGAAAACAACGAGCTTTCACATCAAGTACATCAATAATTTTAGGAAGATGAAGCTTGAGGCTTTATGTCACGGGCTTCTTCCAGAAGATGTGCCAGCAAATTTGAAGGCTAAGGCAGTTCATGTAGCTCCAATAGCAAATGAAGTTTCCTATGAAACATTCGAGAGACTTAGAAAAATTGCAAAGGATGTTCAGAGCTTTGTAAAAAGGGTGTTTAAAGAGAAGATCGAGTTCACGGACATAAACGAATTCGAAGTTATTAAAGAAAACAGAGAATTCATCGAGCAGGAAACATCTCTGAAGGTTGTTGTTGATCCGGAAAAAGTCCCCGAAGAGAAAAGAAGGGCTTCAATGCCCGGAAAACCTGCGATATATGTTATCTAAATTACCATGTATTTTTCAAGCTTTTTGATTTCATCCCCTGAGAACTCCTTTCTAATCTTTCCGGCGACCATGAGGTAGATTTTGTCAGAGATTTCTGCAATTTCCTCTATTTTGTCGTGGGAGATAATAGAAATTCCCGTATTTCTCTTTCTTTTATTTATTTCTTCCATCATTCTGTTGCATATTTCATCAGATACCCCTTGAAAGGGTTCATCTAAGAGGAGGTATTTCGGATTCGAAATTAAAGCTCTCGAAAAAACAACCATTTGTCTCTCACCTCCGCTCAATTTCTCAACTTTTCTGTTTTTTAATTTCTCAAGCTCTGGAAATATCTTAACGGCATCTTCGAATTTTCCTGAGATCTCAATATTCTCCTCAACGGTTAAATCCAAAGCACATCTCATTCTCTCAGGAGCCATCACGATACCCTTTTTGAATCTCTCATGGGGTTTTTTTCTTGTAATGTCCTCGTCATCCACTACAACCTTTCCTTTGAATTCTATGAGACCCATTATAGCCTTAAAGAGGGTAGATTTCCCACTACCGTTTGGACCTATAATTAGGGTGATTTCCTCCTTATCGATCGTAAAATTCACGTCATTTAATATAGCCACTCCATCCCTTACCACACTGATTCCCTCAGCCTTCAGCATGAATGCTTCCCCCTTCAAGTTTGTAAAATCTCACAGCTAAATCGGATATAATCTTCCTTCTGTGGGTGGTAATTATCATGGATTGTCCCTCCTCTTTCATTATCTTTAATTTGCTTTTCAATCTCAGGGCGTTCTCCATATCTAAGCTTGCAAACGGTTCATCCAAAAGCATGATGTTAGGGTTTGTGGCGTAGGCTCTTAAAATCTCAAGGAGCTTTGTCTCTCCCTGAGAAAGTTTTTCAGCCTTTCTGTTTGCCAGATCTTCGAGTTCAAACTTACTTAAAATATCCCAAGCTAACTTAAGGGCTTTATCCCTGTCGTGAAACCTCATGAGGGGCGTTGCCACATTTTCAAGAAAGCTCATACTTTTGAAGGGTCTCGGAATTTGGAAAGCGTAAACGACACCGGCATCGACAACTTCCCAAGGCTTGAGATCGGTAATGTTTCTATCCATCAAAATTATTTTTCCACAATCCGGTTTCTCCAATCCCGCTATGCATTTTAGAAGGGTTGATTTTCCGCTACCGTTTGGACCGAATATTCCGATGACTTCTCCCCTTTCAACTTCGAAATTTATGTTTTTCAAAATTACAAAACCATTAAAGCTTTTTGATAAATTTTTTACCCTTAACATAAACGAATCCTCCTATTTTTGGAGAGAATACGAGAACAAGGGCGTAAAAAACATCCATAAGTCCGGGGTATATTGAATTGAGAGACCTCTTTAAAAATATTAGGAAAAAGCTTGATAAAACTGAAAGAAACAGATTTCCCCCGGAAAGCAGAGATGCTACAAAGGGAAAGATGGAGATCTCTACGGAGAATACCTCATAAGATACGTGTCCAAAGTCCAAGGCGTATAGTAATCCGGCAAATCCTGCCAAAACTGAGGAATACACGATTGTTATGAGCTTTACCTTATCTACGTTTATCCCAACTGCCTTTGAGGCAGTTTCATCATCTCCGACGGCTTTCATAAAGTATCCGAAACGCGATGAGATTATCTCTGCTGAAAAAAGATATATCACTATAAGTGAAATTACCGAAAGGACGAAAATACCATCGGAATGAATATTAAAGAAATCGAATCCAACCTCACCTCCTATAAGAACGCCATCTTTTTCGATCACGATTTTTGGAGTCAATACCCAGAGCATAATGGATGCTATGAGTGTCAGGAAGACAAAAGCAGTTCTTCCGGTAATTTTTGAGAAGACAAAAAAAAGAATTCCCGATAAGATAACCGTGAGAGGGAAAAGATATAAAGACATCTCAACGGAATATTGGTAACCCATTGCCGAGATATAAGCGGGAAGTCCGAAGAGTAAAGCGTGACCCATGCTCAATCTTCCGATTGTCTTCATAAGATTCCAAGAGATTGTGATAATGGCATATATCGCCATAATTCCAAATAACCACTTATAAAAAG
>JAPDJO010000091.1 GCA_029259115.1 Thermoplasmatota archaeon
CCTAAAACCAGTGGGGCTCTGTCCTTAAGGTACCAGTCCATTAGGTCTGAGCCGCATAGGCCGCAAGCCTTCATTTCAACCAGAATTTCGTCTGGGCCAATTTCTGGAATTGGCTTATCCTCTATTCTGATGTCGTTTGGCCCATAATAGACTGCTGCCTTCATTTTGGTTAACCGTTTCCTTTATGCTTTAGGAAACTTAAAGGATTTTCATCTCAAAATTCTAATATGCCCTCCCATCTTATCTATAAGTTCAAGTGCGAGGTGAAAATGGTTTGGAGGTTAGGAAGATTGCTGTTTTAGGCGCTGGCCTAATGGGGCATGGAATAGCGCAGGTTGCTGCTCAAGTCGGAAAATACGAGGTTAGCCTAAGAGATGTCAAACAAGAGTTTATTGACCGCGGAATGGACATGATACGAAATAGTCTACAAAAATTCCTAAGCAAAGGCGTAATTTCTGAGGCTGAAATGAATGAGGTTCTAGCTAGAATTCATCCAACCATAGACTTAAAAGAAGCAGTTTCAGATGCAGACCTCATAATTGAGGCTGTTCCAGAAAACATTGAACTGAAAAAGTCCGTTTTCAGCGAAGTGGACAGCCTAGCGCCTCCACACGCAATAATTGCGTCAAACACATCATCAATAAGCATAACTGAGCTTGCATCAGCCACGAATCGTCCGGAAAAAGTTTGCGGAATGCACTTCTTCAACCCGCCCCAGCTTATGAAGCTGGTTGAAATAATTAAAGGAGCGAAAACATCGGATGAGACCATTCAGACGGTTCGTCAAGTGGCGGAGAAAATGGGTAAAGAAACAGTTCTGGTCAAAAAGGATTGCCCCGGCTTTATCGTGAACAGAATTCTTATTCCAGCCTTGAATGAGGCGGTTGCCCTTGTCTGGGAGGGAATAGCCGACAAGGAAGACATAGATAAAGCCATAAAGCTTGGATTAAATTGGCCAATGGGGCCATTAACTCTGCTGGACTATATTGGCTTGGATACAACGCTTGCAATAGCCGAGGTTCTTGAAAGCGAAATAGACCCGAAGTTTCATCCATGCCCATTGCTTAGGCAAATGGTTAGGGCAAAACTGCTTGGAAGAAAGACTGGAAAAGGATTCTACGACTGGACCAAAAAATAACAAAATTCCTCCCTAACCTTTTATTGAACTTCTATCTGCACAAAGAGATAAATAGCCTAAGCCTTCAAGTTATCAAATGTAATTTAAGGTGAAAGATTTGACTGAAACCATAGAGAAAGGCCTAAGGAAAATAGGGATAACGGTTTCCAAGCCTGTGCTGGCTGTTATCTGCATAATCTTCGGAGTACTAATCATTGTCGTGCCGCCGCTTCTAGCCTATCTGCTTGGCATATTCCTCATCATAGAGGGCATTCTACTATTAACTGAACATTTGGAGCTTCAGAAGCAGCAGCCAACTCAGCCTTCCCAACCCTCCGAACCCTCGCAGTAGTCGCATCAGCTTGCCCTAACAATCCTTCCCTTGCCAGACGGAATGAAATGCTGAATCTCCTCAAGAGGAACCCCTAAAACCTCTTCTCGTTTCTCTTTAGGAACCTTCTCAGCTAGGATTTTGCGGATTTCCTTTGCAAGCCTTCCGCTTGGAATATCGCCCGGAGCAATTTCCACATAAACCTTTGTTTGCTTTGATATTGCCTGCGGAGGACCACCAACCACCAAAGCCATATCATCTTTAAAGACTATTCCAATTGCGATTCTTAATGGAACATGCCTAACATAATTCTTCTTGCCGCGAATTATGAATGCTCCCTTCTTTAGAAACTGTCCAGAAGGTGCGCCTTTGCTTACTTGTTCAGGCTTTACCCAGTAAACATCCAGAGAGCCTAATCCCATTTTCCATGCTTTTGAGAATGAGGCTGCAAATTGAGCCGCTTCGTTTAGGGTGTTGTCTGTAGGCTTTTTTCCTTCAGTTTTGACTACTACGAATGGGGCTCCGGCAATGTCGGCGTGAAAAACTATGTCATGGGGCTCTGTATACCTCTTAATTAACAATTCGTTTGTGGTTGCATCCTTACCGCCGAGAACAAGAAAGCCTTCTGAAGAATGGAACCATCTGAACCTTTCATACCAAGCCTTTTTACGGACTTTTGCCGGAATCTTTGCTTTCTTCTCTTCTTCGGCTAGAACTTCAGCTAATCCCCTTTCCAGCTTTTCGATTTCCCTTTTAGTTTCCTCTATAGACTTCAATGCGCCTTTAAGCTTCCTTTCAGCCTTTTTCGCCTCGGAATAATATTTTGCAGCATTTTCCTGAATTGAATGGCGAATATTTAAAGAGAACTCTTCTTCCCCGATTTTAACCGTAATAAATAGCTTTTTCGCGTCCACTTTCATGATTTTAACGGATGGAACCGATATCTTCTTGGATATTTCCGTCCAGTCTTCGCCAGTCTTCTTCAGTTCCTCTATTTTTTGAAATATCTCTTGCAGTTCGTGGAAATGTGCATAAATTGTGTCGCCTATCCTCTTTTTAATATCTATTTCCATACGAATTCTTTCAAGCGCCTCCTGTTGACTCTTAAGCCTTCTCTTAAGTTCTTCAAGCTTCTCCTTAATTTTCTTTGATAAAACTTCCTCTTTCCCTTTAAATTCTTCCTTTATGTAGAACTCGTCTAGTGCTTCATTAAAGCTACCAAATTCTTCATGTAGATAATTCTCATATCTTTTCAGCCTTATTGGAGTAACGTCCACCCATTTTCCTTCTTCATTGATAACGATTACTGGTTGAATTTCGCCTGAGACAACTTGCAATGTAAGGTTACGTAGTTCATTAAATATCTTGCCTAATCCTTCTTCTGTAAGCTTTCCGCATGGAGTTCTTTTGTCAATTCCGGCTCTTAGCAGAATTTCCTCAGCGTAAAGGCCGCCTATGCTGAATAGTCTCGTTAAAGCTCTTACAACTTCAAGTTTTTCCATGTCTAATATTTTTTTGATGTCTTCCCTGCTTGCTTTCAGAGGATTCACGCCGCTCGGCGGAGCATACCTGAATTCTTCCTGCCTTACAATGTTTCTGTCGCGCATTCGCTTATATATTAAAGCATTCAAAATCTTGTTCTCCGGGTCAACCAGAATTATGTTTCCTTCCCCGAAAAGTTCGGTGACGAGTTTCATTATACCCGTTTTTGTCTTAATCGTAAATGTTACAATGCGTTCAAACGCGTGTTGTTTAACGCTTATCAGTCTGCCGTTTCTGATGTATTTTCTCAGCGCCATACAGAAAGCTGGTGGTGTTTTCGGTTTTTCCACAACATAAGATGTTAAGTGAAGCCTTTTCCCAGCTTCGATAAGGAGTTGAGCCGCCGGATTGTTCGGCTTTTGAAGCTTCAGAAGTAAAGTTTTTCTGTCTGTTTGATAAACGTTGTTTATCCTTGCCCCTAGGATTGCTTGATTTAACTCGTAAACCAACGCCGCAACATCGAAGCTTGTTATCTCTCTCTTCAACACCTTATCCTTCGTGTACCATTAAACACTAAAGTTAAGAAATATAAATAGGCAACTTTAAATTAGTCTTCTCTGTAATTTGCGGAAGATGAAAAATGAAGCCCCTTGAGAAAATCTATTGGTTGAGACTAGCTCTTGGTATAGCTGCAGCGTTTATATGCATGGGCTATTGTTTGGCAACGCCTGAAGCAATTCCAACGGTTTCCCCAGGACAAGATTTCCCCGTTAATTATTCTGTTTTCATCTCATGGATTGTTTTTTGGGTTCTGCTATACACAATACTTGTTTCAATTTAGCTTATTTTTTCTTTTTAAAAAATCCTCTATGGTTATCTGTTCTTTAATTTTCCTTTTTTCACGTGTCTGTTTATCCTTCTTCGGGTCGTTAGCGGAGATTTTAGATAATATTCGCATGCAGTCAGCCCACGCCGAAAAGAATCCTCTGTCGTAATCTCCGTGTAACCCATTTCTAACATGATTCAAGAATTCTCTTCTATAGTTCTGCAGTATTTGTTTATCGTTTAAATCTATTTTTGAAAAGAATATGTACTGGTCGCTGTTCGATCTTCTAGCCAGCAGCATTCCATGCAAGGCTCTGTAATACCCACGGTTCCACTCTGTTTTGTGCATTTTCTGTCGAAGCCTCTCCAGTTCCCTTTCAGCCTCTGCAAACTGTCTGTTAACAATTAACTGGAAGAATCTTGTAACTAAGGCTGAAGGCATCGGCATACTCTATGACCTGCGTGGCTTTTCATCTTCGGAAATGTCCTCTATGCCATTCTCGGTTATTTTAAATATTTCTTCCCCTTCAGGCAGATAAGGGCTTGAAACAAGCCTTGCGATTCGCACGCGGCCACGGGATGCTTTTCTTAAGTAAATTCTCGTGTGGCTTGTATGGGCGACTATGTGTCCCCCTATTGGGTGAACCGCATCTCCAAAGAAGGCGTCTGGTTTGGCCATAACTTGGTTTGTTACAACGGCTACTGTGTTAAAGGCTCTCGCCAAACGTATGAGCCTGTGCATGTGCTTGTTCAGTTTTTGCTGTCTAGAAGCCAGCATCTCTCGACCTATGTATTCGCTTCTGAAATGTGAGGTTAGAGAGTCTATTATGATAAGTTTCACGTTGTTTTCCTTGATAACCTCGTCAGCGTTCTCAAGGAGAAACATCTGATGATCTGACGTGTAGGCTTCTGCGTATATTATGTTTTTAACAACATGTTCTGGGTCTAATCCGAGATGTCTGGCCATCTGCACTATTCGTTCCGTTCTGAAGGTGTTCTCCGTATCTATGTATAATGCTGCTCCGTTGAGGCCTCCTCTCTCTGGAGGTAACTGCACGTTCACACAGAGTTGATGGCAAAGTTGGCTTTTTCCACTTCCGTATTCCCCGTAGAACTCCGTTATCGTCTGGGTTTCCAAGCCTCCGTCGAGAAGTTTGTCCAACGCTTTGCTTCCAGTTGTCAATCTTAAGACGTTCTGTCGCATTTTAAGAAGCTCGTCGGCTCGAATAAAGGAGACGCCCATGGATGAGCGTGCTGCACTTATAATGGATGTAGCCTTCTTTTCCCCTATTCCAGCGGGCTCCAATTCACGGGCTGTGGCCATAGCTAAAGATTCTATCGTG
>JAPDJO010000075.1 GCA_029259115.1 Thermoplasmatota archaeon
CTTAGGGCTGAACAAAAAACTCGGCGTTAAAATTTCAAAAACCGCGGATTCTGCACTTTCAAAAACCAAAGCTGACATAGCTGTGCACGCAACCTCCTCCTATCTAGAAGACACTTACCCACAGATAGCTTCAATAGTGAAAAAGGGTGTAAACGTCGTGTCTACATGCGAGGAACTCTCATATCCACACCTGACTCATCCAAGACTTGCAAAAAAACTTGATGCGTTAGCCAAAAAACACAACGTGACGGTCTTGGGAACAGGCATAAACCCAGGCATTCTAATGGATACTCTCGTAATAACATTGACCGCTGTGTGTCAGAAAATAGAAAAAATTGAAGCAGTAAGGGTTATGAACGCAGCTACAAGACGCTTGCCGTTCCAAAAGAAAATAGGCGCAGGCTTAACCGTTAAAGAGTTTAAAAATAAAATCGAAAACAAAGAGATAACCGGACACGTAGGGCTTAAACAATCCATCGCGATGATTGCTGACACCTTAAAATGGAAGCTGGAGAAAATAGTAACTGAACCCGTTCAACCAGTAACCGCCAAAAAAACTGTTAAAAGTCCATATATAACGGTTAAGGCTGGAAACGTAGCTGGTTTAAGACAAAAGGCAGAGGGAGTTTCAAAAGGAAAAAAGCTCATCACCTTGGATTTTCAAGCCTACATAGGAGCTGAAGAAGAATACGACGCCATAACGATTCTTGGAGTCCCAAACGTTAAGCAGAAGATTCAGCCATGCGTCCACGGTGACCTAGGCACAGTAGCAGTGATAACCAACTCTATTCCAAAGGTTATCAACGCACCAGCCGGCTTGCTCACGATGAAAGATTTACCTGTTCCATCAGCCGCTGTAGAGGACATGCGTAAATATGTAAAAATTGAAAAGTAAGCACGTGGTTTGCTGCTGTTGACAAGGTATAAGGTAAGCGTAGACATCGGTGGAACATTCACAGATTTGGTTGCGCTAAATGAGGAAAGTGGTGAAATTCTTAACATAAAGGTTCCTTCAACTCCGAAGGAGCCGGAGGAAGCCGTTATAAACGCACTTAAAGAGTTTTTAAGAGCCACTCCGAACGCAAAGATTTCAGTTGTAGTTCACGCCACCACAATAGCCACAAACGCTCTGCTCGGTCAGTTAAACTTGGAACTGCCGAAAACCGCGTTGATAACGACGAAAGGATTCCGTGACATCATAGAAATCGGGAGACAACGTCGACATGAACTATACAACCTATTTGTACAAAAACCCCGCGTGCTCATCCCAAGGAAATTACGGTTTGAAGTTGAGGAAAGAATAGGGTCAAAGGGTGAAATAATAACTCCTCTTAACAAGGTGCAAGCTGAAAGGTTAGCGCGAAGGCTGGAGAAAGAAAACGTTAAAGCTGTCGCCGTTGCCCTGCTTTTCTCTTATATTAATCCGAAACATGAACGTGAAATAGGAAAAATACTTAGCAAATTAAAAAAGAAGATTTATGTTACACTTTCCTCGGAAATAGCGCCAGAATACAGGGAATATGAAAGAACAAGCACCGCCGCCGTCAACGCTGTTTTAATGCCAATCGTATCAAGCTATCTCGATAACTTGCAAAGAAAAATCAACAACTTAGGAATCAAGGCACCATTATGCATAATGCAATCTGACGGAGGAATAGCTGCAAAGAACATGGCTGCTAAAAAACCGGTGAGCATCGTTGAGTCAGGCCCAGCTGCCGGAGTCATAGCTTCAGCTTTCTACGGAAAACTCCTCGGAATAGATAACATCTTAAGCTTCGATATGGGTGGGACAACAGCGAAGGCTGGCGCAGTGAAAGACGCAGTTCCAGAAATAGTGAATGAATATGAGGTTGCAGGGACGGTTCATAGCGGAAGAATAGTTAAAGGAAGCGGCTATCCAGTAAGGCTTCCCTTTATAGACCTAGCAGAATGCAGTGCGGGTGGGGGCACAATAGCATGGATTGATGAAGGCAACGCTCTAAGAGTTGGCCCGATAAGCGCTGGAGCCTACCCCGGACCAGCATGTTACGGAAAGGGTGGGGAACACCCAACCGTGACAGATGCGAATCTTGTTCTTGGGAGGCTAAATCCAGAGTATATTTTAGGCGGAGAAATGAAAATTTATCCAAATCTTTCAAAAAAGGCTTTAGAAAACAAAATTTGTAAACAAATAGGGTTAGACATTGTTGAAGCAGCTGCTGGAATAATAAAAATTGCAAATTCTTTGATGGCTAAAATTCTGCGGATAGTGTCTGTTGAAAGGGGACATGACCCAAGGGATTTTGTTCTTATGTGCTTCGGCGGAGCCGGACCGATGCACGCATGCGCCCTAGCTGAAGAATTACATATTAACAAAATAATCATCCCACTCAATCCTGGATTGTTTTCAGCTTTCGGACTGTTAACAGCTGACTTCAAAACTTCTTTAACAAAGGCTGTTATGAAGTTAGTAAGCGATATTAAAGCGAGAGACGTGGAAAACATTTTCCAACAGTTAGAAAATAAGGGAACAAAAGTTTTGGAGGAGCAGAGTGTTTCAAAGAAGAATATACTCTTTGTTAGACAGTTAGATTTAAGATACTTAGGTCAGAGCTACGAACTAACAGTTCCAGCAGCAACACCATTTAACAGCGAAGCCTTAGAAGGCGCTATTGAAAGTTTCCATAAGAAACACGAGAGCATTTATGGTTATTCAGTGAAGGATGAACCAGTTGAACTTGTTAATGTAAGAGTCACTGCTTTAGGGTTGATGAAGAAACCGAAAATTAAAACATATAAACTAAGCAAGCCCTTCCCTCCAAGAGGAGCTTTGATTACAAAACGAGACGTTTTCTTTGAACAATCGGAAAGTTATGTTAAAACCCCTGTATATAGACGGGAAAAGTTAAAGGCTGGAAATGTTATTTACGGACCGGCTGTCATTGAACAGTACGATGCCACAACAGTTGTTTATCCAGAATGGAAGGCTTCAGTTGACAAGTTTGGAAACCTTATTCTTTCAATAGAGAAGTTTAGAGGTAAAGATTAGGATGAATGTAGACCCGGTAACACTTGAAGTAATTAAAGGAGCGTTAATTTATACTGCTGAAGAGATGGGTATAATCCTCAGAAATTCAGCTTATTCACCCAACATAAAAGAAAGAATGGACTTTTCTTGTACAATATTCGACGGCAAAAAACGTTTAGTTGCACAGGCTGAACACATTCCAGTTCATTTGGGGTCAATGCAACTCGCAGTTCAGAATGGACTTGAAAAGTTTAAAGGAGAACTTGAAGAGGGAGACATGCTGCTTCTAAATGATCCATACATAAGCGGCACGCATCTTCCAGACTTAACTCTCATCCATCCGATCTTTTATAACGGCGAAATAATTGCGTATGCAGCTAATAAAGCTCACCACTCCGATGTTGGTGGAAAATCTCCTGGAAGCATGGCTGGAGACGCTACAGAAATATTTCAAGAAGGCATAATAATTCCTCCAGTTAAACTTGTTAAAAGGAGAAAAATTGACAGGGAACTTACAAACCTTATCTTAAGTAATGTCAGAACCCCTCATGCTAGACTCGGTGATTTAAGAGCTCAAATCGCAGCGAACCTTCGCGGAGAAAAAAGAGTTTTGGAACTTATTAAAAAATATGGAGTTAAAACTTTTGAAGCGGCTGTGGAGAAAATTATGGATTATTCTGAAAAGCGTATTCGTAATGAGATAAAACGTATGCCTAAAGAAAGTTGCTCAGCGGAGGATTATCTTGAAAATACTGGAACAACCAATAAAAGGGTTAAAATTAAGGTAACGGTTACGGTTAAGGAGGATGAATTAATAATAGATTATACAGGAACCGATAAACAGGTGGATGGACCTGTAAACGCTGTTTTAGGAGTAACTTTATCAGGAGTCTACTATGTTTTAAGATGCCTAACAGATCCATCAATACCAATGAATGCCGGATGCTTTAGACCTATAAGAGTTAAAGTTCCAAAAGGTTGCCTCATGAATCCCGTTCCGCCAGCACCCGTAGCGGGTGGAAACGTTGAGACTTCTCAGAGAAACGTGGATGTCCTATTGAAGGCTTTCAGCAAGATAATTCCTGAAAAGGTTTGTGCTGCCTGTCAAGGAACAATGAATAATGTTTGTGTTGGTGGTTTAAAAGATGGGAAGGGCGAAGCTTGGACCTTTTATGAGACCATTGCTGGCGGTTTTGGAGGTAGACATGGAATGGATGGTGTGGACGCTGTACATTCGCATATGACTAATACCATGAACACGCCAATAGAAGCTATAGAGACAATTTATCCATTACGTTTCCTCACCTATAAACTGCGGGAAGACAGTGGAGGGCCTGGTAAATGGAGAGGTGGCGTTGGTTTAGAAAGAAGCTGGATGCTATTGGCTTCGTCAGCCGTTTTGTCGGTTCTTGCGGAAAGAACAAAAATACCGCCGTGGGGCTTGTTCGGGGGAAAACCCGGAGCAAAAGGTGAGTACTATCTGATAAAGGCCAACGGAAAACGCGTGAAGTTAAAGTCGAAATGCACGGTTAAAATGGAGAAAGGCGACATTTTTGTGGTGAGAACTCCCGGTGGAGGAGGCTATGGAAAACCTTTTGAACGTAACCCGGAACTTGTGCTTCGCGACGTGATAAACGGGTTGGTTTCACCAGAATCTGCCCAGAAGGACTATGGCGTAGTAATAGATTTGAAAAACATGAAAGTTGATTGGAAATCTACGAAGCGGTTAAGGCTGAGAAGAAAACATTAAAGCTTAACGAGGGTTAATGCTATGACGCTGCCTAAGATTAGTTTGGCGCCTGGTTTCATTCTTCTATCTCCTTATAGTTCTGCTTGAAGAATGCAACAGTTCTTCCGGAAGGACAAGAGAATTTGTGTGATACCGATTTAAACACTACTTAATGCACGTACAACTTTAAGTGCAAATTTGGTGCGGGGGGTGGGATTTGAACCCACGAACCGATGGAAACCTAAGGTTTCCATTC
>JAPDJO010000046.1 GCA_029259115.1 Thermoplasmatota archaeon
GACACGAAACTAGTTAAGAGAAGGAGACTCATAATCTTGAAATGCGAGATCTGTGGGGCGGAAACTGTAGTTCCTCCAGTTTAATCTAACGTAAATTTTATTCTTACGGATAGTTAGTTTACCGGGTTCACGCAAAGAAGTTAAATAATCTATTACCAGAAATTTATTGGGGTAGCTATTGAAAACGGGGGAGTTCTTAGTTTACGTAAACAAGAGAGGAAATGATTTTTATCTCTTTATCTATGATAGGGAGATAGTACTTAACGAGAAGTCAAAGTTTCATGGAATGAAATTCAATTTATCTTGCAGCGCAGACGAGCTAAATGAACTACTGGGTAAATCTACATCGATAAATTTCTTTGGTGAAAAATCCGTCAAAAAAGGAGTTGAGGAAGGCTATATTCATCCTGAGAGCATAACCGAAATAAATGGAGTTCCATGCGCTATCTTCATCAAAATGTAGAGGAACTTTGAAATAGTTGATCCTTTTTCCATTAGCATATAACGCTTAAAATTCTAATCTAGAACCTAATATCAGAGGTGTGTGTAACTGTACCTTAGAAACCTTGTTGGAATCATCTATTCACATGCAGCTTTCATAAGTTTGTCTTAACTGAGTTTTAATTAAGAGCTTATTTCTTAAGTTATATGAGGATTAAGTGCCATGGGAAAACGGAAAGTTCTGAGTGAAAAAGAATTAAAGGAAACACCTCTACCTGGAGAGGGGCAGCTACTCGGGATAGTTAAGAAGTTACTGGGAGCAGATAGGGCGATGGTTTTATGTACAGATGGGAAAATCAGAGTCTGCCGTATTAAAGGTACTTTAAGAAGACGTGTATGGGTGAGGGTGGGAGACGCTGTATTAGTGGAGCTGTGGGGTTTCCAGGTAGATAAAAGAGGAGATATAGTTGGAAGATACACTGCTGCTCAAAAAGACTGGTTGAGAAAGGAAGGTAAAATTCCTGAGTGGATGTTCCAATAAATCTTCCTCATATTAATGGTTTTAATAATTTGTGTTGAAACTCGACCATAAAGTCATTTTAAGCGCTTGCTCAAGTGACAACTGTATCACGGAAGTTGGTTCAAACGCCTTATGTAGACTTCACGCTATTAATTTGATGGGTATGCAAGCATACGAGAACGAGGAGGGAAAAATCTGGAAGAAATTGGAGAGAAGAGAGGAAAAATATATTAGAGAACAGAAAATGCTAAGAAAGAACCGTACACTTGAATTAGCAGCTTTAGAAGAGGTTTTTGATAAGTCAACTTTAATGTGTCTCTATAAAATGTTTAATGAAGGGGTGATTAAGAGTTTTCATGGAATAATTTCGTCTGGAAAGGAAGCAAGGGTGTATGGTGGGGAAGATTCATCTGGCAACCCATTAGCCATAAAAATTTATTTAACGCTGACTACAGAGTTTAGGAAAACTAGGGCAAAATACTTGATGGGCGACCCTAGATTTCCAACCCCCAAGTTTAAAGATGTAAAGAAAATAGTTAACTTATGGGCTTCTAAGGAATTTAAAAACTTAAAGGAAGCCTACGAAGCTGATGTAAACGTTCCTAAGCCAATATATTGGAGAAAAAACATAGTTATAATGGAATTCATAGGAGAAAACTTCACTCCTGCTCCAACTCTTAAAGATCTTAGAAATATCACAGAAGATATTTATAAAAAGGTTTTAGCTGAGGTTAAAAAGCTGTATAAATCAGCTAAACTTGTTCACGCAGACTTAAGCGAATACAATGTTATCCTTCAACCAGACATGCATATTCTGATAATAGATTGGCCTCAATACGTAAGGAATAATCATCCTAATGCTGAACAACTGCTTAAAAGAGATTTACGGAACATTTTAACTTTTTTCCGTAAAAAACGCCTTTTAAAAGCTAATCTTGATGAAGTTTTCGCGTATGTTACTGGCTTGAAAGATTCCGTGAATATCACTGAGGTTTAGGCATGTCTATTCTGATGTAAAGTATATTGTTCCCGCGGACGAGTATTGTTCCGTAGTTGGCCACCATTTCTCCGTTGACGTATTCTGTTGCTCCGTCAAGTATAAGGTTCATATGACCATCGCATTGAACCATTGTCCCACGGTATTCAACACCATTCTTCAAAACAACAGCTATATACGAATTTAACCGTTTTACTATGACATTTAACGGCTTTTTACTAGGCTCCATGCTCCAACCGCCATCACTTGCTACGGTATTCAGAGAAATTAACCCATATAAAACTTATGAACTAAAACTCTCTTAGTAAGGTTTCATTCTGTTTCAATTTTGTAAAAAACTTTTAGCCCCTTCAAAGTTTCATGAACCTTATTTGCTAATTCAAGGATATCTGTAAGATCTACGTTTTTCTTCCAGTCGTAAACGTGGTCATGGTAACCCTTCAAAGGCTTAAAACCTAAAGAACGAAGTCTGTCGACGACTTCAAGCGGACTTGCGCCTTCGCTGTAGAACCAAATTGTTAAATATGTCTTCATACGATTCAGCTCCGAATTTCGGCTATAAAAATAGGAACAGAAATTAATTTTTTCGGTATAAAATCTAAATTTTATTCAATAAAACAGTGTTAATAGTCGCACTTAACGAGAGTTAAATGATCGAATAAAGTTCTTCTTAAGAATAAAAAGGAAATCTTTTTAAAAGCTTAAATGATTTCATGCAGTGGACGGCGAACCTTCCATGACCACGCAGATGGAAATTGCGAAAAAGGGAGAAATAACTCCTGAAATGCGCCTAGTAGCTAAAGAAGAGCAAATCTCAGAAGAAAAACTGAGAAAAAGAATAGCTGAAGGAACCGTGATAATAACCAAGAATGCTAAAAGAGAAAACGTGCATCCAATTGGCATAGGTAAAGGATTAAGGACTAAAGTTAACACCAACATCGGAACTTCACGAGATCTCTGCGATTTGAAATTGGAGCTAAAAAAGGCTGAAATAGCAATAAAATATGAAACAGACACCATAATGGATTTGAGCACAGGCGGAAACCTCGACGAGATAAGGAGAACCATCCTAGAAAAAGTAAATGTTCCAGTTGGCACAGTTCCAATTTATCAAGCCGCGATTGAAGCTGCTCAAAAGAAGGGTTCAATAGTTTACATGACAGAAGACGACATTTTCAACACGATTGAACAACACGCCAAAGACGGCGTTGACTTCATAACGGTTCACTGCGGAATAACCAAAAAAATAGTTAAAAGGATAGCAAAGCATCCGCGTCTTATGGGAATAGTCAGCAGGGGCGGAACGTTCCTTGCAGTTTGGATGCTTTACAACAAGAAGGAAAACCCGCTCTATTCAAATTATGATTACCTTCTTGAAATAGCAAAGGAATACGATGTTACACTAAGCCTAGGAGATGCATTAAGGCCAGGCTGCATATTCGACTCAACAGATTGGGCTCAAATACAGGAACTCTTAACCATAGGCGAACTCGTCGAAAGGGCAAGAGAAAGAAATGTTCAAGCAATGGTTGAAGGCCCTGGCCATCTGCCTCTAAACCATATTGAGGCCAATGTTCAGCTTGAAAAGGCGATCTGTAAAGATGCGCCCTTCTATGTTCTAGGGCCAATAGTAACCGAGATAGCGCCGGGATACGATCATATAGTTTCAGCAATAGGCGGTGCAATAGCCGGAATGGCCGGAGCAGACTTCCTATGCTACCTAACTCCAGCAGAACACTTAGCCTTACCAACAGTTGAGGATGTAAAGGACGGAGTTATAGCAACAAGAATAGCTGCTCACGCCGCGGACATAGTTAAGTTAGGAGTGAAAGCATACAAAAAAGACCTTAAAATGGCAAAAGCAAGAGCGGAACTAAACTGGAAAGCCCAGTTTGAAAACGCTATAGACCCGGAAAAAGCTAGAAAAATTAGAAGTCGTGTGAAATTGAAGTCTCCGGAAACATGCTCAATGTGCTCAGAATTTTGCGCAATAAAACTATTAAAAGAGGCGTTAAAGACAAAGGCTGAATGTCTTTAGCAGTCATCAACAATTAAATTTAAACAGTGATTAGAGATAATACTTAGGAAAGTCATGCTATGAAATTGACCATAAAAGGCTTTGTAGATATAAGCCTAGTTGATTGGGACGGAAAAGTATCGTCAGTAGTATTCCTCCCCAACTGCAACCTACGTTGCCCCTTCTGTCAAAACGCTAAACTTGTTCTGCATCCCGAGGAACTTCCAACAATAAGCTTCGAAGAAATAACAGAAAGATTGGCGAAAATGAAGAAATGGATAGATGGAGTAGTAATAACTGGTGGAGAACCAACACTTCACCTAGACTTACCGTTATTTTGTAGAAAACTGAAAGACTTAGGCTTTAAGGTTAAACTAGACACTAACGGCACGAATCCTAGAGTTTTACAAAAATTAATCGAAGAAGAACTTATAGACTATGTAGCATTAGATGTTAAGGCTCCGCTAAACGAACAGAAATATTCTGAAGCAACAGGAGTTAAAACTGAAAAACTACTTAAAGAAATAATTAATTCGATAAACCTTCTTCAAAACGGAAAAGTCGACTATGAATTTAGAACAACTGTTGTTCCGTTGATCCATACGAAGGAAAGTATAGAAGAAATTTGCAAGGCATTAAAGGGTTGTAAAAAATACGTTATACAAAACTTTAGACCTGGAGAAACCATAGACCCTAGATTCAGTAAGGTTAAGCCTTTCTCCAGAGCTGAGTTGGACGATTATGTTAAAATAGCCAGCAAATACATTTCAAACGTTGTTCTAAGAACTTAATGACCCACATAAAAGTCAATTATTGACGTTTTCTCTTCCGGTTTCAGAATTTCTCTTTC
>JAPDJO010000052.1 GCA_029259115.1 Thermoplasmatota archaeon
CGGCCATTCAAGATAGACGTCACATCCTCTTATAGGTATTCTAAAAATATTCTCTATCCTTTTACCATCAACTGAGATTCTTACATCAAAGAATGGTTTTCCAGGTATCGATAGAGATCTGATCCTTACTATCTTAAAGACAAGGGGTATATCATTTTCTCCAGATTTAGCTTTTATAGGAGCAATTACAACAAGTGAGAAGATCAATATCGAAATTATTACCACTCTACAGATACGATGAAACAATCTCTTCAACATCTTTAGCTGTCTCCCTGGAGTTTCTTTCCAATACATCTAGTTCATATATTAGACTATCCACGAATTTTTCATCCTCTATAGATTTCAGGTTTATCTTCACATTTAGTATAGCTGATTTAAGTCCAGCATCAGCCATTATCATAGAGACTCCAGCATCTGTTATTGAATTCTTATTACCCTTCTCGGCAACTTCCTTCGATATCTCTATGATCTCCGCACATAACCTTGCTGTTTCCAAGGGAACATGGGCTGCCTTTTTCAAAGCCTCCTGAATCTTTTCCTTTCTAACCTTTTTCTCCTCCTCCGTATTTTTGGGAAGTTTAAAAGCATCCATAACTTGATTAAAAGCTTCGGTATCTTCATCTATTATTTCAAGAAGTCTCTTTTTAATATTCTGCAATCTCTCCAAGATATTCTCCATATCGTACTCAACATCCTTATACTTCTCTTTGCCAATCGTGAGATTGCATACCATCGATGATAAAGCTGCTGATAAAGCACCAGACAATGCTGCAACACTGCCTCCTCCAGGCGCGGGACTATCTGAAGATAGCTCTTCTATGAATTCACTTATTTTCATCTCCACTAACTTCAATCTTCCACCTCCAGCAATCTCTTTTCCAGAACTTGATCTATAGAAAAGTTCTCCAGTCTTAGATAATGATCTGCAACCATGATTAGAGCTTCTAGAGGAACCAGCCCTATGATCTCACTACCTATAACTGGAACACCATATCTCTCTGCTTCATTCTTTATGGTTTCAAATACTCTGAATATGGGCGTCTTTTGGTAGTTTGTCAGGTTCATAGAAACTTGAACGATTCCTCTCTCCTTTATCTCAAAACCCATGGCTTTGACATACCTATAGCCTCCGCTGCTATGCCTCACTGCCTTAGCTATCTTCTTTGCTATCTCTATGTCTGATGTTCCCAAATTTACATTAAATGCAACAAGGAAGAATCTTGCTCCCACCGCTGTAGCCCCAGCCGTTGGATGTATCTTGTTTGGACCGTAGTCAGGAACTCTATTAGGGTCTTTTCCTATAGCCTCTTTCAGTCCCTCGAATTCTCCTCTCCTCACATCTGCGAGATTCTTTCTATCTGGTCTTGTTGCGGCTTCCTCATACATGAAACAAGGCACTCCAGATCTTTCAGAGAATTCTTTTGCAAATTCGTGGGCAAGCTTAACGCATTCCTCCATAGTTATGTTGTAAACAGGTATGAAAGGAACAACATCTATTGCTCCCATTCTTGGATGCTCTCCTTTGTGCTTGTTCATATCTATAAGTTCAACACATTTCATAGCTAAATCTAAAGCAGCTTCCTTGACAGCTTGAGGCTCTCCAATGAAGGTGACATCCGTTCTATTATGATCCGGATCCGAAGAATAATCTAGGAGTTTGACATCCTTTCTTTTTCTAACCTGATCAACGATCTCTTCTATGATCTCTTTTCTTTTACCCTCACTGAAGTTCGGAACACACTCAACAATCTTCTTCATCTTTGCACCTCCCGAAACCTTAATCTAAAGTTATCTTTTAAGGGTTTGGGAATGAAAAGCGTAGATGTTTTAATCAAAGGGGCGAACGAGATTTTAACTGTTAAAGGTCCAAAGAGGGCTAGAAAAGGCAGAGAGATGTCGGAGCTTAGAATTATAAGAAACGGATACGTTGCCATAGATAATGGAAAGATAGTGTATGTTGGAAAAGATAATCCAGGTTATCAGGCTGATGAAGTTATAGATGCAAAAGGAAAGATAGTCCTTCCAGGATTTGTTGATCCCCATACCCATCTGGTATTCTCTGGTTATAGGGATTTTGAGTTAGATCTTAAACTAAAAGGATATTCTTATCAAGATATTTCAGAGATGGGAGGAGGAATAAACTACACTGTTAAGCTAACCAGAAAGGCAAGCAAAGAGAGACTATTTGAAGAAGCCAGTAAGAGGATCAAGTCCATGATAATTCATGGTACAACAACATGCGAAGCAAAAAGCGGATATGGATTAAGCTTGAAAGATGAAATAAAGATACTTGAGGTAAATAGAGAGTTAAACAAAAAACAGCCTATAGACATCATATCAACATTTCTAGGAGCTCATGCCGTTCCAGAGGAATACAAGGGTAAAAAGGAAGAGTATGTTAAACTCATCATAGATGAGATGATTCCCGAAGTTGCTGAAAGAGATTTGGCTAGATTTTGTGATGTTTTTTGTGAAAAAGGATATTTTAATAGAGAGGAATCTAGAGAGATTCTTGTCGCTGGAAAAGAGCATGGCATGATCCCAAAGATTCATGCTGATGAGTTTAGTAACTGTAGCGGAGCCGAACTTGCTTGTGAGATAGGAGCCATATCTGCAGATCACTTACTCAAAGTTTCAGAGAAAGGTATAGAAATGCTGGCAAAATCTAATACTATAGCTATCCTATTGCCTGCTACTGTATTTTCTCTAATGAGTAAAGAGTTTGCCCCCGCAAGAAAACTCATAGACTGTGGAGCTGCTGTTGCATTAGCTACGGATTTGAATCCCAACTGTTATACAGAGAATATGCAGTTCGTTATGCAGTTAGCATGCTTTTGCATGAAGATGAAGATAGAGGAGGTGATAGTTGCTGCTACCATAAATGCAGCATACTCTATTGGTGTAGGCGATAAAATTGGAAGCATAGAGCAAGGCAAGGATGCAGATATTTTGATAATGGATATTCCATCATACACATTTATCCCATATCATTTTGGCATCAATCTTGCTGATACAGTGATAAAATCTGGAAAAATAATTTGGAAGAAGAATTTAGATTAATCTTTATTCTCGGCAAGTATTTGACATATTACATGATATAACGCTTTCTCATGATCTTTCAATTCTGGATGCTCTTCAAGTATGTGGTTCATTAAGCTTCTGACAGTAACTTTACTTTTCGCTCTTCTCATAGCTTTTCTGACTTTAGCTTCGAGATCTCTGTATTTTATGTGTTCTATAGCCCTCTCATGTATCTCTTCCAGAGTAACAAATATCTCCATGATGGAAAATGCAAGTAAAATGAGAACGGGAACTATGACGTATATGTCTCCTAAAGATAGGGCGTGGATGAAAAGATAAAGATCGAGAAACATGATGAAAAAAGGCAATATTAATAACAATCTTTCCGTGGTTGTAGATTCTCCTATTTCTCTGAGTCTATTTCTTATCCTTCTGAACCTTACCATCCAGAAAGTTATGTAAAGTCGCCTTTTAATCCTTTTTGAAATCTATTTCAAACGAGACTTGCAAGATGTTTCACTCTCTTGAGCATATTTGGATGAGAACTGAGCAGTTCCAAGATTTTGTCTTCTAAACTCAATTTAACTTTCCTTTCTCTCAAAATTTTTAGTTCATCCTCATCGATTGTTCCGCTCATATCTAGATCGATCTCTTTCAATTCCCTTATCTCCCTCCTTGCTTGAGTTACATCATTCAGGAAGAATGCTTTCATTCCTGCAGCTTGCTTCAAGATATGATCATCGGCTCTTGCACTTCCATAAACTAATTTATATAATGCTGTAGCGAGCTTGGATGGATGATTTCCAAGTTCAACGCTACCTAGATCTGCGTAATATTCTCTTATTCTGGAGCCATACATTACAAGGAGACTTGTCACAAAATACATTATCAGGGCTATTAACCCTATAAGCATAGCTATACCTGCTTCTCTCCTATCTCTCGAAAACATACCTCCCCAGAGAAAAGAAACATAGAGCATGTAGCAAATCATTGGAATAACACTCAGCATAGTGATAATGGCAACATCTCTATGCTTTATATGGGATATTTCATGACCAAGCACAGCTTTCAGTTCCTCTTTATCTAGGAGATCTAAAATTCCTCTTGTAACACAAACTCTCGCATCTCTCTTACTTCTTCCAAATGCAAAAGCATTTGGTATTCTTAGCTCAGATATCCCTATCTTTGGTTTTGGTATCCCTGCTTTATTTGCCAGTTCTTCTACCATTCTGTGCAATTCTGGATATTCTTCTTTGCTTACATATCTAACACGCATGGTTATTTCAACGAGCTTTGGTCCAGATAAATACTGTATAAGTACAAGTAAGATAGCAAAACCCAAAAGATATGTATAAAGTATGTAACCAGATGCTCCTAGTAGATAACCTATTCCAGCTATTATTCCATAGAGTATCGCAAACATTAATCCTATTAGTAATGCCAATCTCAACTGAAGCCACATGGTCCTAGAAGAGGATTTAGTTAAAGATTAAAAATTTACCGCTCTCTGGGATACTCGTAGATACCCATCATAAGGTATATACACTACAATCTATATCACAGTTTAATGGTGAGTGAGAGAGAACAAAAGTCCCTTCGAAAGGAACTTGGACTATTCGATATATTTTGCATTGCATCAGGGGCAATGATAAGTTCTGGACTATTTGTTTTACCTGGATTAGCTTATGCCAAAACAGGTCCTGCCGTGGTTGTCGCATATTTCGTTGCCAGCCTTTTGGTTATCCCTGCCATGCTTTCCAAAGCAGAGCTTGCCACAGCCATGCCAAAAGCAGGAGGAA
>JAPDJO010000032.1 GCA_029259115.1 Thermoplasmatota archaeon
AATTTATCATTTTCTAGGCTTTCACCTTTATTAAATAGATTATTGTTCCTATTAAGCTGATTATGGCTGCTGCTTCAAATGTTGTAGTGTAGAAGAGTCCTCTCCTTACCATAGTCATGAACTGGAAGCTGGAAAGTCCAGCGACTATTTTACCAGCGAACATAGTTAAGCAAAATATACCTTTACTCATTCAACTTTTTCGTTAACCAGCTGATTAATGTAGAATTAAGGTTATTTTCAGTTTTCATTACCTAAAAACTGCCAATCAATGCATTTGCAGCTTTTCTTGCCGTCTCAATGAATGGAGAAGGATATACTCCTATCATTATGCAAGTTATGGTTAGCGCTAAAATTGGTACAAGCATAAGAAGGGGGGCGTCCCTTATCTTATCAAACGTTTTGCTTGGAGTTGACCACACAATTATTTTTATTAGCCGCAGGTAGTAGGCGAATCCCAGCAGAATGTTGATTAGAAATATCGCTGTGTAAATGGGCATGTTTGCTTGTATGCCAGCGTAGACTATCATTAGCTCACTGACAAAGCCGTTCAATGAAGGTAGACCTGAAATGGCCAGAGCTCCTACGGTGAATGCTATGGCTGTTACTGGCATTTTATGTCCGATTCCTGCGAGTTCTTTTAAGCTTCTTGTTCCAGCTCTATAAATGAAGGCTCCAGCGCAGAGGAATAACAGACCCTTCATCAAAGCGTGATTTAGAACATGCAAAAGGGCTGCTGTTAAGCCTATAGTTAGGGCTGTTGGATTTGCAGCTGTTGAGATTGCAAAGAAGATGTAGCCCATCTGGGCTATGCTGCTGTATGCCAATAGCCTCTTTATGTCGTCTTGTAGGAGAGCCGCCAAATTTCCAAAACTCATGGTTAGAATGGAAATTATTGCTATTGCAGTTTGCCAGGAAAAGTTGACTGGCAGGAAAATCATGAACAAGCTTCTTAGGATAGCATAGACTCCAGCCTTTATAACTATGCCTGAAAGCAATGCGCTTATAGGAGTTGGCGCAGCTGGATGGGCGTCTGGAAGCCATGTATGAAACGGGAATATGGCTGCTTTGACGCCGAAGCCAGCTATGATGAAGATTAGGCTAATGCCGCACCAAATATTCGACATTTGCGTTGCAATCGTTGCTAGTTCAATGAAGTTTAAAGTTCCAGCCGATCCATACAGGATTGAGAGCCCTAAGAGTATGGTGGCGCTTCCAGCAGAACTTATTACAAGATATTTTAATCCAGCCTCTATTGGCTCCCAATGCTGCTTTCTAAATGCCACAAGCATATAGGAAGTTATGCACATTAACTCCCAAAAAACAAAAAGCGTGAAGAAGTCTCCGCTGAAAACTACGCCGAGCAGACCGCAAATCATAATCAACAATAGAGTGTAGTAGAGTGTTACTCCAGAATCCCTTTCCATGTATCTAATTGAGTATAAAGTTGCGAAAAAGCCTAATAAAATGAAGATTGAGGCCATAAAGATGCTTAGGCCATCTATTCTGAGGCAAGACTCAAAGGATCCAGCTTTGATGGGAATTAACTCTGGCTTGGTGAAAACGCGGCTAAAAAGTTTGTAGATTTCATAGCCTGAAGCGGCTAGTCCAATCACTGCATAAACGCCGCATAGACTTTTTAATTTAATTTTCGTTGATATCCAGCCAATAATGGGGGTTGTAAGGGCGAATATGAGTAGGATGTCTAATGGTGGACTAAACATTACAGTATCCCTCCTTGAATCGCGAAAATCAATAAGCATGCCAGTCCAGTTAGGAAGGCTAACATGTTAACGTTCAATATTCCAGTCTGCAACTTCCTCACTTTACCTGAGATCAGAGCGGTTCCCCTAACAAATACAAAGTTATAAATGCTGTCAAAGTAGTAGCCATTGGCCAAAATTCTATAAATCAGCTTTGCAACAGCCTTTTCGGTTATTTTCTCCGGTGGAACACTGCGCTTTATATATATCATGTATGCGGGTAGTCCGCCAATAAGGAGAGCTAAAAGCGAAAAGAATAAGCAAGCAACATTTACAGACACATGCAGGTTTTCAGCGTGGAATAGGTTTGTAAATGGAACTTGAAGGAAGCCTGAAACGGCGCATGTCGCCGCCAATACAATGAGGGGTAAAATCATAACTTTTGGTGTCTTATGAGTTTTTGCAGCCTTAACTTGGTTTGATTCTTCTCCTAAAAATACCAGACCTATCATTCGAATTGTATAGGCAAACGTTATTGCCGCCGTGACTGCTCCCGTTATAAAGAGGAGCATACCCGCTTGTCCACCAAGTCTGTAGGAGGCTTCAAGAATCATTTCCTTACTCCAGAATCCGTTAAATGGTGGAATGGCTGAAAGGGAGAAAGCGCCTATTAGAAAGGCTAGGAATGTTATTCGCGTCCTTTTTGCGAGGCCTCCCATTTGACGCATGTCGCGGGTTCCCAGCATATGTATAATGACTCCTGCGCAGAGGAAAAGTAGCGCTTTGAAGATGGCGTGACTCATTAAGTGAAATTGGCTGGCAAGCCAGCCTTCCTCTGTTGAAATCCCTAAGGCGAGGAACATGTAGCCGAGCTGGCTTATGGTAGAGTAGGCTAGCACTCTTTTTATGTCGAATGTTGCAAGAGCCATGGTAGCTGCCATAAAGGCTGTTACTGCACCTATAGTTGCTACTGTAAGCATATATTCCGGCGTAACCGTCAACATTGTGATGGTTCTCGCTGTAAGATATACGCCAGCCTTAACCATCGTAGCTGCATGTATAAGGGCGCTTACTGTTGTAGGGCCTTCCATGGCGTCTGGAAGCCAAACAAAAAGTGGAATTTGAGCTGACTTTCCTACTGCTCCGCCAAAAAGAAGTAAGGCCGCCGTATTGATTAGCGATATGCCCAAAAGTCCGGCTGTAGCTTGGTCTTTTAACGCTAGAAAATTGAAAGTGCCGGCATTT
The DNA here is from genome assembly GCA_029259115.1 of Thermoplasmatota archaeon. GTDB lineage: Archaea > Thermoplasmatota > E2 > DHVEG-1 > B18-G2 > B18-G2. The sequence continues at coordinate 2,946 of JAPDJO010000032.1, forward strand.
AAATAGAGGAGCAGTATTCCAGCCAATAGGCATAAGTCGCCAAATCTTGTTACTATAAATGCTTTCATTCCAGCTTTGACAGCTTCTGGCTTCTTATACCAGAATCCTATTAGGGCATAGGAGCAGAGGCCGACAAGCTCCCAAAAAATGTAAAGCTGAATTAAGTTGTCGGCCATTACTAGGCCTATCATTGCCCCAATGAAGAGGAGCATAAAGAAGTAGTAGCGTGTTAATCCCTCTTCTTCAGCCATGTACCCAATTGAATAAAGTAGAATTAGAGTTCCTATAAAGGAGACTATACTTGCCATAAAAACGCTTAAAGAGTCAACGAGAATCCCAGCCGAGAGATTGAGAAATGGAATCCATTCTACGTTTATATCCATCGAAACGCCGTTGTAAACGTCGGGAAGCATGGAAAACGTAAAAATTGATGAAATAAGCATGAGAAGAAATGGTGTCCAATGTAGAATTTTTCGACCCATTTTAGCAAGTAATGGCGTTAAAAGGCTTCCGAGGAGGGGAATTATCCATGAAAGCCAAGGAGCATATGGAAGCATGGCTATTCCCTCAACCGCCTAAGCTTTCTCACATCCAATGTGCCGTAATGCTTGTATGCATAGACTATTAACGCTAAAGCCACGGCGCTTACGCATCCGGCAATGGCAATTGAAATCATAACTATTGAATGGGCAAGCGGATCTACAAAGCCGGGTGTTCTATAGGCTGAGAGTGCTATAAAGTTGAGGTTAGCCGCGTTTATGAGGATCTCTATTCCCAAAACAAGCCTTATCATATTCCTTTTTGTAGCAAGGCAGTAGAGTCCGATTATGTATAGGATGAATGCGAATGCAAGGTAGTATTCTAGCCTAAGCATGCTTTTCCTCCTCCTTTTCCTCTCTTAGAATTGCTAAGCATCCAACTGCGGCTCCAAAGAGAACTACTGCTTGCGCCACCAAGTCCAAAAAGCGATAGTTCCATATGAAATTGGCTGTTCCTAAGCCAACATCCTCAGAAGTTCCGATTTTTATCCAGTCTTCCGTAGCGTAGGTGAAGGCTGGAAAGCTCGCTTGGCTTATGAGTATGAGGGTTGCGAGTATGACTATTAGTGAAATGATTATTCCTGCAGCTTCTATTTTGTCCATGCTATCTCATCCGCTCCTTTCTTGTTGTAAGCATGACTGCTGCAATGAATAGGGCGACTATGGCTCCTGCATATACAAGCAGCTGGAAGACAGCTACGTAAGGAGCGTTTAGAATCCAGAATGTTATGCCTATTAGGATGCACATTCCGCAGAAGCTTAGAATCGCATATAGGATGTCCTTTAGTTCAACTGTTAATAATGCGAGCAGCACTGTCAGAATCATTAGGACATATTGAATTATTTCGCTGACCGTTAGAGGTCATCTCCCCTTTTTCCATAAACTTATATCTCAACACGAACGGTCATGCTTAAAAATCTTACCTTTCAATTTGAAATTTTTGATGGAAACATTTATACGCATAATTTTTGCTTGTGGTTTTGATTTAGAAGGGAAAGCGCTATGAGTGAACCCTCGCTGATTCTACTATTGTCTTTCGCATTTTCTCTTCTAGTCGCCTTGCTAATTTACTGGCTTGGAGGAAAAGCTTCAACCAGAGTAAAGCAAAGCAATTGTGAGAAGTTTGTTCCCTACGCTTGCGGTGAAGAACCGCCTAAAGTTAAGGAGTTCAGAATAAACCTTGAAAGATTCTTCATATTCACAGTTTACTTTTT
>JAPDJO010000009.1 GCA_029259115.1 Thermoplasmatota archaeon
CCCTAGAAAAACCCTAAAAACTGAGCCGCTTCAAAGGCTCCAACCCCCCACACATTTTTTCTAATTAACTTTGTAAATCGAACACTTGAATTTTAGATAATTATAAAAGTCTCTTCTGGTTTAGATTCTAGTCTCTAGCGAGGTGAGCATGTTGGCTGAATACCCAAAAATTGTTGTTAGACCTCCGGGTCCTAAGGCTCGTGAAATTTTGGAGCGAGATGAGAAGGTAATATCGCCTTCATATGTGCGCTTTTACCCGCTTGTCGTCGAATCTGGAAGAGGATGCATAATCCGCGACGTGGACGGAAACGAGTATATAGACTTCAACTCCGGCCTAGTATGCATGAATGTCGGCCATAACCATCCAAAGGTTATTGACGCCATCAAGAAGCAGCTGGAAAGATTTCTGCATTACTCAAACACCGACTTTTACTATCAAGAAGTCGTGGATTTGGCTGAGAGGCTCTGCGAGATTACGCCTGGAAAATTTGAAAAGAAGGTTTACTATGGGAACAGCGGAACAGAAGCCGTCGAAGCCGCAATTAAGCTTGCTAAGTGGCATACGCGGAAGCCCCGTTTCATAGGCTTCATAAGTGCATTTCACGGGAGAACCACTGGCTCATTATCGTTTACTGCCAGCAAACCCGTCCAGAGAAGATACTTCTTCCCATTAATGCCAGGCGTAACGCATGTTCCCTATCCATACTGCTATCGCTGCCCATTCAAGCAGACATTTCCAGACTGCAACTACTGGTGCGTAGACTTCATTGACGAGTATGTTCTGCAGAAGTACGTTCCACCAGAAGAGGTTGCAGCCATACTGTTTGAGCCGATACAAGGCGAAGGCGGATATGTTGTTCCGCCTGAAGGCTATTTCCAACGCCTAAAGAAGCTTGCTGACAAGTATGGCATATTACTAATTGATGATGAAGTTCAGGCCGGGATGGGCAGAACTGGAAGATGGTTTGCCATTGAGCACTGGGAAGTGGAGCCAGACATAATCTGCATGGCTAAAGCGTTAGCTTCAGGCCTTCCATTAGGCGCCACAATTGCCAGAGCGAAAATAATGGACTGGGAGGGCGGCTCCCACGCAAGCACTTTCGGCGGAAATCCACTCTCATGCGTTGCAGCCATGGCGGTCATTGACACGATTAAGGAGCAAAACCTACTGGAAAATGCGGCTAGACAGGGCAATTACATTATGAAGAGACTTAGAGAACTAGCTGAGCAAAGCGAAATAATTGGGGATGTACGCGGAAAAGGCCTAATGATAGGAGTAGAAATAGTTGAAGACAAAGATTCAAAGAAGCCGGCGCCCAATCTTGCAAAGGAAATTATGATGAGAAGCTGGAAGCGAGGCGTAGCAATAATCACATGCGGAGTCTCAACCCTAAGAATAGCTCCACCGCTAATCATAACCCGCGAGCTCGTAGACGCAGCCCTAGAAATAGTCGAAGACACAATAAGAGAAGTTGAAAAGGAAAAATCCACTCTCTAAACCTTCATTTTTAATTCTTACATATTATGGAAATCTACGCTAAATAGAACATCATAATTAGAGATGTCAATGTTAGTGTAAGTAAAGTGTCCGTTAGAGCTGTTTCGAAGGGAATTACAAAATTATCCGGGTCCAAACCTTTAACGAAGGTTAGAATTGCCATTGAGAACACTATTATCGTCATGGCTGGAAATATTATTAAAAAGCAAAGTAGCGGAATTGAAAATGCGATGAATGAGCCTTCCTTTGCGAACGCAATTAAACTATAGATTAGGTACATAATGAAGGAGGAGGCTCCAATCTGAGTCAGATCTGATAATTCATTTTTTATTCCCCAAAATTTCGGTTCAGTCATACCTAAAACAAGCTTTGTTGTAGATATAGAGCCGAAGATCGCTCCGGCTGAGCCAGTAGTTGCCATCAAAGCCGGATATATAAGTAAAATTCCGGGGCTTCTCTCTATTTGCACCTTAACCCTGGATAGAAAGAGGCCTCCTATGGCCTCTATAAACCCTACCACTAAAACTGAGAATGCCGCTTCCCGTAAGGTCTTCCAGTATTCCGCGTGTGCTCTAAACTTATAGGTTAAATAGAAAACCGTGAATATGAAGCTGAATCCAATTACGTAAAGCAGTATGTTCCCTATCTGACCGAATGAAAATGCTAGGGAAAGAGTTGATATGTAAGCTATAGTTGCCCATATATCCGCAACCATCGAAGAGATTGGATACACTATAACATCTGGATCTAATCCCTTTCTGAAGGCGAAAAATCCTAAAAAAGAGGTGAAAGGCGCCGTAACAAGCAGAGCGATCGCCTTAATTACTATACAGGAGAAAATTATGAGGGAAAACTCAGTTATGGATGTTCCGTAAAATGTTGATGATAAAATAAATGCTGTGGCTCCTATGGTTAGGCTTGAAATTAACGAGAGGGTATAAATTGAAGCTAAAATCGAGTAGTAGTATCTTGTATTCTTTCTTAATGATGGCTCTATAAGCTTTACATGTAATCCCGTGCTGAGTCTTCCGCTTAAAACTCCGTTTACAGCCCCTCTAACTCCTAAAACGAGAGGATAAATCATTATTACCCATGGTCTAGTCAATACTAGCGAAATGAAAAATACAGCCAAGCTTCCAGCCAGAAGTTCGCCGAAATTAAAGAGAAAAACTCCTAATGACTCTCTAAAAATTTTAAATTTGCCTTCTTTTTTCTCCTCTCCGGAGTTTAGCGTTTCCGCTTGCATACTGTTGTGAGCTTTCATCGTTTCCACCTTCCATTATTGACACCTCCATGCTGGCTTTCTCCGGAGAGGAGGCAAGCCTTCAACTTAACATTGGGTGCGAATGAAGGTTCTAGCGCATTTTATCGTTATAACATTTTCGTCGCTTATGCTAGACGCATAAAGATTTATTTGGCAATTCTTTAATTCTGTATTGGCACTATGGGAGGGCGCTTAGCCCTCAAGCTGGGAGCTTCTAAATCCATGACAGAATTCGAGAAGGTTGAATACAAACCTGTCTCAGTCCGCGAATTACTAACCGAAATGAAAGACACATCTGAACTAATGATAGACTTGGCATATTCAGCCGCGCTTTTCCACAGTAAGGAACTTGCAGAAGAAGTCTTGGAGCTTGAAAGTTACATTGACAACCTAGTCTATCTGCTAAATATGCATGCCATGCTGGCGGCGAGGGACGCTGAAGATGCTGAAGCCTTACTAAGCGTAACTGTAGTGGCGAATGCCGCTGACAAAATTTCAGATGCAGCTGCAGACATGGCAGCTATAGTCCTAAAGGATATAGGCGTTCACCCACTAATTAGAGAGGCATTCCAGAAGGTTGAGGAACACCTCACAAGAGTAAAAGTTGAACCAAATTCGTTCTTTGTTGACAAGACTGTTGGAGAGCTCAAGCTTGCTCCAACTATTGGCGTTGACATAATCGCCATCAGACGAGGCAAAAAATGGATAATCGATCCAGAAGACGAGGAGGTTATCCGCGAAGGAGACGTTTTGATCGCAAGAGGCGCATCAGCCGGCATAGAGGAATTCGAGGAGGCTGCTGAGGGCAAAATAGAAAAACTTGAGGAGGAATAGCCATGACGATTCCTAAAAAGATTTCTGAACAACTCGTCAAGAAACTTGTCGAGCTTAAGGACACATCGGAGCTTATGCTCGACCTAGCCTACTCAGCCCTACTACTAAACAGCAAGGAACTCGCAGAAGAAGTAGAGGAACTAGAAGAACACGTAGACGACTTACATACAGAATTTGAACTTCTAGCCCTAAGAAGCGGCTTCTCACCAAAAGAATCGAAAGATTTTCTAGGTCTAATAAGGCTCGGAGTAGTAACCGAAGCCATAGCTGATGCAGCCGCCCAAATAGCCGAAGTTGTCCTACGGGGAATAAAGCCGCATCCAATCCTAAAAATGGTAATCGAAGAAGCAGACGAGACAGTAACAAGAGTTCAAGTAGCTGAAAACTCGCCGCTAGTCGGCAAAACCCTACGCGAGGCAGAAATTCCAGAAAAAACCGGAATGTGGGTTCTAGTAATCAGAAGGGGAAACAAATGGATAAGACCTAGACCAAACACAAAGATTCAAGCAGGAGACATAATAATTGCCTCAGGATACGCAGAAGGAGAAGAAGACTTAACAAAACTGGCAACAGCGCAAATATGAAAGCTAAATCTTGGTGGGCCGGGCCGGACTTGAACCGGCGACCTTCGCCTCGTAAGGGCGATGTCCTAACCACGCTAGACGACCGGCCCAGACCTTGACTATAGAAAATA
>JAPDJO010000016.1 GCA_029259115.1 Thermoplasmatota archaeon
TCTTCCTATCATTAATATAAATTCCCCTTTCTGGTTGTACAATTTTAATAGATGGGGGTATTGTATCTGGAAGAATTGTAAATGTCGAATCCGATATATCTTGCCCAGTATTAACGCCGTCGGATGCAATTACCTTTATAAGATATTTACCTGCAGGGAAAACAGAGAAATCGCAGGTATAGGAATTTGTTGTTAAATCCATTCCAAGAGGAATCCAATTTTTACCATCCGTTGAAATCATTACGTCATATGTTAATTCATCACCATCCTGATCATAAGCAGTCCATGTTATAGTACAATTGCCAGGTGAAATCTCTTCTCCACCATTTGGATAAATAACTGTAACTGTTGGACTATTTTTACTCACGATTTTTTCTGCTAGAATGTTCCCTTGAGCATCCCTTATCTGTATTCTATTTGTTCCTTCAGCCCAAGGTACACGAAAAGCAAAATATCCTTCTATAGAGAAATCTACTCCCGTTGTTTCTATTGATGCGCCAAAACCATATTGACTAAGTACATTTCCATTGTTTAATAAAACAATATAGTATTCTCCTTCTGATGAGGAAATATCAGGATATCCCTCTGATATACGAATGGTTTTGTTAATGAACGCACTTCCATCATTATTTATCCTCCCGCTTATGAAAAGTATTTCAGGGTCTGGTGCCTGTAATCTATTAATTAAATTTTCATAACATTCAATGCATATCCAGCGCTCACATACGCTATTTAATCCTCTGGGACCTCTCCCCATGAAACAAATCTTATCATTTTTTTCTTCTCCTTTATTGACCCAATAACCATAAGCATCTTTTCCATCAGATGTTCTATTATATTCTTCTCTATCAAGTCTTAGTCCAAAAGAATGTCCTATTTCATGAGCAACTGCAGTAGGATAAGGATATTCAACGATTGCTACTGGCAATGGGTCTCTTCTAATAACTTTTCCAGTTGCATCTCTTGTTACAATATGCCATGTTACACCAACTGTGTCGCGCCAATCCTCGTCCACACTTGCCCAATTGTTAAACCAATTTTCAGGAACTAACGCAACTGCTCTCTTAAAACCAAATTTTGTTATCAATTCAGTAAGCCTATTTATTATATTATCTATTTGTCGTTCTAATTGTGCGGCATTTGTTGGTGGATTGCCAAAATTAAGTTGTGGTATATACTTTCCGAGCCAATCTTCAGCTTTTGCACCCCAAGGTGCGTTTCTTGCGATTTCTCCCATCAAATCCCTACCAAATATACTATCTTCAGGCACTGGGTATACTCCCTGCATAAATTCATCAGAGACTTCGATCATTTTGTCCATGTCTCCAACTAAGTAAAGCATTTTTGTATTTTCAAGACGTACTGGTATATATAGAATAGAAAAACCATGAGTTTCTTTTATGTCTACTTCCACTACCACATCATTGCTATTTAATGGTTTTCCATCTGCAGAAATAGCCTCCAATACAACGCTTCCCCCTCCGCTCTCCCCCCATTTGAAGGCTGATATATTTTCAGGGTCGATTTTTTCTGTAACCGTTGCGCCCTTTTTTATTGTTATGATTCTTGGATGAGTGTATATTATTTTATCATCGGGTTGGATTCTAAATTGTAATTTTATTTTTCTGTCCATATCATATTTATTTGTAATTGTTACTTCTATCTGTTTTCTATTGCTGAAGGGATAGCCAAATATAAGAGTATTTTTTTCTTTTACCATAGGTATATCAGCTCTATAATGTTTTCCCGCTACTATCTCTCTCAAGCGATTTCTATTTTTAGTGGGGGGTGCATCCTGCCATACCACTTGCACTGGTTGGAAAACGGATTTTAATTCAATAAATGATATATTGTACCACACAATAATTTTATCATATCCTATATTTTCCACATCATCCACTGCATATACTGTTATTGCGTTTTTACCTGCTCTTAATGTTATCGGAATCTCAAATGCAACCTTTTTTGCTGGCTCAACTGCCCAACTATCTTCTGTTGAGCCACTTTCCCATTCATGAATATAACCTATTGACACAATTGCACTATCATCTTCTGCATATCCTATTACAGTTATATTAGGCTCCGTAAAAACTGTTCCATTTTCTGGATGTTCAATAACGACAACAGGTGTATCATTTCCATATATCGTTACTATTAATGGCTCAGACCAATCGCTTTCTTGATGATATGGAATATCTCTTGCTTTTGCTTTAACCTCATATGTTCCTGGCTGTTCCCATGCGTGAAAAGTTTCGAAAGGAGTTCCAGATGCAATTGGTCCCACCCATCCTGTATTAGTGCCATCTCCCCAATCTATTAAATATTCTAAAGGATCACCATCTGGGTCTGTTGTAACAGTATTGAAATAAAGAGTTTCTTCAACCTTTCCTTCAGTTGGACCTTCTGGTGGGGAGGGCTTGTTCGGAGGGTTGTTCTCAGGAACATAAGTAACATTTACGCTATCTTCGCCCCATGCTCCATAAATGTTTCTGAATCTCACTATAATCAAATTCCATCCCTCTTTCAATCCGTATATGTCTATTTTAAATTCAACATATTCAGCGGTTTCAAAATATGAAGAATTGGTATAGTTTCCTCCTTTCCAGTGCCATTCCCATTCCCAATAGTTCATTCCAGCTTCATCAATTGCATACCCTAAGACAACTAGATGTGGGTCTGTAACAACAGCACCATCTTCTGGCTGTGTTATAACAACGATAGGTTGTAAAGTTGATATGAGGCATTCTTCATTTCTATATGTTATTTTTGCAATAACTGTTTCTTTTGTTGTGGTTTTTCCGCTAAGTGCAAAGCTACTTGTAATAAATAGCAGCATCACTAATAGCGCTCCTATTTTTTTCATATTTTCCTCCGTAGCGTGTAAAAAGCTATCTTGCAACAAGATAGCTCTTTACACACTCAAATTTTAAATCGTGATGTGTTTAAAAAATTTACTTTACTAGGTATCTTTTAACCAATAATAACAACGTTATCCAATGTTAAGTATTATTATTTACATTACTTTCTTTTTATATATCATAACATAGCACTAAAAAACATAAAAAAATTATTTATTTTGAATATTTAACTAAATATGATAAAGAAAAAAGAAAATGAATTAGAGAGAAAATTATTCGAGTGGATTAAAAATAAGAACCTTCCTGAAAAGGAAATACCAAAAGAAAATAAAGAATGGATAGGAATCGAAGAATGGGAAATTGGACACATGTTAGCAGCAAAATTTTCAGGTATTAAATATGATGTAGACCATATTTATAAAAGGTTGGATTGCGTTTGTATTATTAATAATGAAAGAGCATGGATAATAGAATTTAAAAGAAACTTAAATTATGAAGCAATAGGACAAGTATTAGTATATAAGGATGTATTTGAAATGGAATACCCAGAATACGCAGAAGTAAAAATGGGCATCGCGTGTGAGAAAGCTGATCATTTTCTTAAAAATGTAGCTGAAAAAATAGGTATTAAAGTTTTTAGTTTATACATGACCCGAAAGACGACCAAAAGAAAAACAACTAAGCTTAAATCATGGGAAAAAGAATTATTAGAGTGGATAAAAAAGGAAAATTTACCTGAAAAGGAAATTCCAAAAAAAAGAAAAGAAATGGCTTCTGCAACAGGAAATCGGAAATGCTACTATAGGTTATAAATATATTGATTGTATTTGCATTATCAAAAATAAAAGAATATGGGTATTAGAATTAAAGAAAGGACCAGATTATGAGGCAATAGGTCAGGTTTTAGTATATAAGCATGTTATAGAAAAAAAATACCCACAGTATAAGGAAGTGAAGATGGGTATAGTATCTAAGGAAGGACACCCATTGAATGAAGTTACTATTAAAAATTTAGGTATAAAGGTTTTTAAGCAAGATCCTTCATGGAATGGTTTCATAGAAAAAGTAGAAAGATGGAAAAAATTACTCAAAAAATCGAGGGAACATAAAAAGAAAAAGTTACTAACAGATCGAAATAATGAGGACAATCCATTATTTCCTGTTAATACTCAGTAATTTTTTAGCATTGTTTATTCATCATAAATTATTTATTTACTTCGCTATTAATAAGCCAGTTAGGTGATTTAAAATGAAACCTCAAATGGCATATGATAGGGCAATTACTGTGTTTTCTCCAGATGGTAGGCTTTTCCAAGTTGAATATGCAAGAGAAGCTGTAAAAAGAGGGACAACAACAGTTGGAATAAAATTTAGGAATGGTATTGCTTTAATTGTTGATAAGCGC
>JAPDJO010000084.1 GCA_029259115.1 Thermoplasmatota archaeon
TCTCATCTACTGGAATGTCGTTTCCTATCATTCTTAGTCCTTTTTCAATTCCTTCAAGTTCCTTCGAGACTATTTCCATTAGTTCTTTTGGGTCTTCTATGATTAGATGTTCTACTGGCATTTTAATCTCCGCGTATAACATCTAGAGATAATTTATTATGGATTATGAATGTAGAATCTGAATCCGAACTAAATAATTTCTGAATTCAAATTTTACCTTCAAAATTCCACTTATCAGAAGAATATTTCTCGCTGCGAAGTTTTTTAGCAAGATCAACTTCATAATTCGTCAATGCACCTTCAGAGATTTCGATTCCTAAAACCTTTTTAAATCCCATGATTAAAGCGGAGTATACATCCTCAATTTTTGGCTTAGCGCCTATTTCATGACGAAGAGAAGTTATCTTATTCTGCGCGACGCAAACGACATCCGCCACGGACTTCGCCCAAGGAACCTTAAGCAAAGTAAACATTCTGTTTAAATCAACATCAATTAGTAGTGTTCCATGCTGAAGCACGACATTTCCACTATGAGCTTGGGCGCTTCCAGAAATCTTTCTGCCATTTACAACTATGTTGGGGCACTGTCTTTCGCTACCTGGACTAAAATCGGCATTTAAACCCAAAATCTTTAACGCCTCAATTAATCCGCCGCAAATTTTACGGTAGATAACTGCTACGTCTTGTGTTCCAAGCGATTCTTTGTCGGCGATGACGCTGTAGGTTATTTCGCCTTCACTGTCATGATAGACCGTACCGCCTCCGCTTATCCTTCGAACAACATCAACGCCGCATCTTCTACAATTTTCGATGTAAACCTCATTCTCGACTTTTTGAAAACGCCCAACAGAAACTGCTGAAGGAAGCCAACGATAAAAACGAATAGTATTAGGAACTAAACCCTCAATTCTAGCCCTAAAAATAGCTTCATCAATAGCCATATTCATAAAGGCATCATGAACTTCAATGGGTAATAGCCGCCAGATTTTGAATCCTCTCCGCGGCTTATACTTTTGAATGTCTAGCTTTTAAACCAGCCCTCCCTTTTCATCACTTCCATTGTAATTCTATGGCTTGGGCCATCTCCTCTAGCCACGAAAACTCCGACATTTCCCCCGACGGCCTCGGCTATTTCTGCAACATCTCTATGAGTAAATCCTGGACAAAGCAAAACAGAATGAATACCTTCCTCTCTCACAAGTTTTCTGCAAACTTCAACAGCCTCTTTTTGGCTCTTAACCACTACTACGAATAGCCTATACTTGCCAGTATCGATTACACATCTATGCTTCTCAGAATCCGCATCAGGAGCATGAGCAAGAAAGGCCGCTTTAAATGCCATTTTCCATCACTTTTAGCTAAATCCTTTTTGCGTTTAATTTCAAGTCTTCAGAATTAATAAAATTTCTCTACTTCAATTTATGAAGGGGATATGTCTAAAATATTTCTACCTAGAAGTTGTAGACTAAGACGGAAATTACGCATCCGTAGTTGTCATTGGCATTCTATCTTAAAGGATTTTATGGTAGCCCGGTTTAGTTCAAATGCCGGTCTAAATTTTCGGTTTTGTCTAGCTTAAATTCCGTTTCTGTTGCTTTCCGTAAGTCATAAAAACTGAAAGCATAACTTCTATTTGGAGGTTTATATGTAAAGTGCCCCATGATGAGAATGATTATTCGGATTATATTAAACATCTGTCAAATCTTGGAGGCGGACTGCTTTTTATTTCGGGTTTTATGTTTACAGTTATTACCATTCTTCTTACCCAACTTCCAAATTTAAATAGTCCGCAGTCACAGTTGATTCTTTTCTTTTTCTCGGTAATATTCAACCTTGCTACATTTTTAGCCTTTTTTACTACGATAGAGGGAATTTATTACTGCAGACGCCTCCCACCCTTATCCAAGCGTCGCGCTGTTATTAACGTGCTAGGTCTTCTTATTACAATGATGATCGGACTTACTGTTACATTACTATTCCTACTTTGGAACTTAACCTTTCTTGTAATTACATCCGGGATCGTATGGATGGGATTTGTTATTTCTGGATTCATTTTTGTATGGAAACCGTTAACCGAATATCGTAAGAAGTTTCGCTCCAAAAAGAGTTAACCTAGTAATTGTTTGATAAGCATCGCCTAATTAAAAGCAGGCAGACCTTCTAAAAACTAAATCATAGGCTTTAATGCGATCTTTTCTCTTCATAAGAAAATATTAAGACTTTTTTATGGTAGCCCGGGGGAGATTCGAACTCCCGTCAGGGGCTCCAGAGGCCCCCATGCTTGACCGCTACACCACCGGGCTTCAAAATATTCTGGATTAGTTGGCTTAGATAAATTTGTTGCTTATCTGCTGAATGAATGCCCTTCGCATATTTCTTATTTCAAGAACTATTTCTTTCGCCTTTTCTATGGATTTCCTGGCTTTTTCCTCGTTTATATCTTCTATGTTGAATATTTTTGTTGTTTCTTTGTGTATTTTGTTGGGTTTTTCAGCTGTTATTTCCAGTAGGGTTCTCATTAGGGTTGTTGGGTCTCCGCGTGTTTTTTCTGCTTTTACTTTTAGCCAGAAGTAGTTTTCAAGAATCTCCAGAAGGATTTCTCTTAGATATCTTACGGCTTCGGCGTTTTCTCCAGCATCTATAAGCGCCCTTGCCCGAAGGATTGTCCCTTGGAGGAATAGAGGAGAAAGATAGTAGTTCAGCTTTGATTTAATTTTGAAGTGAACTTCTCTTGTGGAAGCAAGCGTTTTCTTGGCGGAAAAGGATATTTCGTCCCATGCCCGCTTAAAGCAGTTTAAACTTTTTTCTGCTTGCTCTCTTTCAATGTTATATAGTCCAGTTAGCGCTAAATATTCTGCGTAAATTTTCGGTACTTGAAGTTTTTCCAAGCTTCTTTCCATGTTTTTTAAGAAGCGACTTCTTGAGATTGGAAATTGGCATATGTCCAGTGGAATCATCATTATCTTTTCGGCTGCTTTTTCCGCATAAATTTGTGCACTTTGGAAATCTCCCCTTGACGCGGCGGAGGCCGCCCGGCTTAGGTAGATGTCGGCGTCTACCATGTAGCTTTCAGTTCTAATATTTAGCCTCTCGGGGCTCCGATAAACTTTCATCATCCAGTTTTTTAGGTTCGTGAAGTCCCAGTCTCTATCGTAAAGGATGTAGGCTTCATAGATTTTCTGGTCGATTTCAGGCGGAATTTGAGTTAAAATCCATTTTTTGGGAATATAATTGAGGTCTATGAGAACCCCGCGAGTTTCTACTCTTTCAACGAATTCTTCTTGGAAGTCACGTTCATCAACAATCAGCAAGTCCACGTCGCTACTTGAGGTTCCTTCTCCTCGACTCCAACTTCCAAAGAGGCTGATTGCAGAGAAATTTTCATCTTCTTTCATTTTATTAACGAGTTTTTCTAAGGCTCCGCGTATTTTTTCTGGAATTTTAACCATTTTTCTTCTCTCTTGAATGTTTTACGTGAACTATTTTATCGTATTATGTATTTTGCATTTTTAAGTTTGATTCGGCTGCTTGAATCGTAAAATTTATATATAACTACTGTACCATGTGTTTCTCACGCGGATAAAAGGGGCCAGATGAGCACTTTATGACTTCCGAGAAAACTTCTATGACGAAAAACATAGGCAATGGTATCGAACAGTCCGCAAAATAAGGGTAGGGAAGAAAATGGAAAAGAAAAACAAGAAAACAATCAAAAAACAATTATTCGCAGATAAATGCCCAGAATGCGGAAGCACAAATCTAATACAAGATTATGACACTGGAGAAGTTATCTGCGGAGACTGCGGCTTAGTCTTACGCGAACAAGAAATGGATAAGGGCCCAGAATGGAGAGCCTTCACCCAGGAAGAAAAGGAGTCTAGAAGCCGCGTTGGCGTGCCAACATCCTTCTCGGTGCATGATAAGGGATTATCTACGGCCATAAGCCACGTTGACCGCGACGCCTTCGGAAGAAAACTTCCACTTTCAACAAGGCTTCAAATGTGGAGGCTTCGCAAGTGGCAGATAAGGTCAAGAGTCCATTCATCCATAGACAGGAATCTGGCTCAGGCGATGGCTGAGCTTGATAGGTTATCTGACAAGGTTCATGTTCCAAGCGCCGTAAAAGAGAGAGCCGCCGTAATCTATCGTAAAGCCCTTGATAAGGGACTGGTCAGAGGCCGCTCAATAGCTGCAATTGCCGCAGCAGCACTCTATGCTGCATGTAGAGCAACCAAGACTCCGAGAACCC
>JAPDJO010000061.1 GCA_029259115.1 Thermoplasmatota archaeon
GTTTACGGCCAAACCTTCAGCCTCCTAGCAATAAGGGAGAAATTTTCCCAACCATTCGTCTTCGGCCCAGTCTCAGCTCACTTTACACGCAGACCTTTAGACGAGAAGATAATAAGTAAGGCTACATCAGTTCTGCATTTTAAAACAATTTCAAAATGCTCCCATTTGATAGCAATAACGGAACAAGTTAAACGAATATACTCCAAACTTCTAGATGAAGATAAAATATCAGTTATCCCGCTTGGAGTTGACACCAAACTCTTCCAGCCAAAAGAAGAAAGAACAAAAGAAGAATTCGAGGTGCTCTTCACCGGAAGTCTCTATCCCCTAAAAGGCATTGAATATCTTATCAAAAGCATGAAACATGTAATTTGTATGCAAAAGAGGGTTAAACTAAGAATAGTGGGAGAAGGCCCGGAAAAAGAGAGACTAAAATTTCTTATAGGTAAGCTGGGGCTTAGAGACAAAGTTATATTTGAGGGTTTTGTTCCTCATGACAAAATTGTGAAGTATTACCAAAATTGCGACGTATTCTGCTTCTTAACGCTTGGAGAACCCTTCGGCATCGCAATTCTTGAGGCCATGGCTTGCGGAAAACCAGTAATAGCCTCAAAAATAGGCGGCCCAGCAGAAATAGTAAAGGATGCTGAAACAGGCTTTCTGGTCAATCCAAGAGATACCGAAACAGTAGCAGAAAGGATTATTCAGCTCATTAAAGATGAAAAATTAAGAAAGAAAATGGGCAGAAAAGCAAGAAAGATTGTTGTAGAGAAATACTCTTTGGAAAAGATATCTGAAGAATATTATAGGCTTTACCGCAGTCTAATTTAGAACTTAGACATTAATTTATGTCAGATTCAGATTTAGAACTATTCTTAAAGCCTATTTTGATGACGCAGAACAATTTTCAATACTTATTCCGCGCAGGGAACCACATTGAAGTGCTACATAGTGCTTCCATGCTATAATGAAGCCAAAAACCTTGAAAGCCTAGTAAAGGCAATAAATGAATCTCTCGGCAAACAAATTCCATATGAAATAGTCGCCGTAAACGATGGAAGTACAGACAATACAAAAGAAGTGCTAATGCGGCTTTCTTCAAAATATCCAATAAAGATTGTTGAGCATCCGCAAAACATGGGCCTAGCCGAAGCCTTAAAAACAGGATTCAAAAAAGTCATGGAAAACATCGAAGATGGTGATTATGTAGTTTTTATGGATTCCGACAACACTCATGATCCCAAATACATTCCATTGATGATTGATGCCGCCAGAAAATTCGACTTGGTAATTGGGTCACGCTACATAAAGAACGGAATGCAAATTAATGTTCCTTATATACGCATTTTTATGAGTAGGGCCGTCAATTACTTGATAAAGCTTCTATTAAAAGTTGAAATAAAAGACTTTACGAGTGGTTATCGATGTTTTAGAGCTTCAGCAGTCAAAAGACTGTATGATGCTTTTGGCGATGATATAATAGAGTCGCAGGGCTTTGAATCTTCCTTCGAAATATTGCTCAAGGCATTAACATGCAATTTAAAAGTTGGCGAAGTTCCGATAGTTCTAGATTACAGTTTAAAGAATGGTGAAAGTAAGATGCGTCTTGTGCCTACGCTTTTAAACTACGTGCAATTTCTGTTGGATTTAAAGAATAAGCTGAAAAATCATATGAACTGGAGTTTGCGTAAGATTTGACTCTTTTATTTCATTAAATTTGGTTGATTCTAATTCTGATTCTGAACCTCTAAAAAATTTTTAATAAATGTTAAAATGCTCTCATAAGTGAACCGAAAGAGGAATAAAAATGAAAAACCACAAAAAACTAGTTTCAATAATAACCATAACAATAATTCTTTCCGCTTTCATAATGACAATGTTCCCAAGAGGATCAGCTACAGATCCAACCTATTGGTACAAGACAGTTGAAGGAGTCCTTGACAGCGATTACTACGCATTATATCCATTCGAAAAAGACGACCACCTAACCATAGGATTCTCAAAATACGGAGAATTCATAGACCCAAACACTGGAACAGGCCTAAACTATTCTGGAAGAGATCCATTCGCCAACGAAGGCGTCGATATGAAATATTGGCTTAATGGGTGGGTTCTTGACGCTCGCTACGTGCACAGAAGCTATGGCGCTAGACACCTATGGGCTTTCGCCATGTTCGCCGACATGGTAAGCTACGGCGGAGAATGGATAACTAACGCCACAGACCCATATGGCGCCCCGCATGGCGGCAGAAAAACAAATGGATGGGCGGAAACCGAGAATATAACTGTAATTTATGATGGCCCACGCCGTTTTGTCGCTAGGCTGGTCACTCACCTCTATGACCTTGAGGGAGATGCCAAATGGCCGGTTCTAGACGTAATATTTACAATAATATTCAACAAAGTCAAGAAGCAAGTAATCGTCCTAAAGGACATCAAATTAACCATTGACTCCAAGATTCTTGAAGGCCCTGTAGACGTTCAATTTGGCGACAGAGGCGAATGGGACCTTGGCCCCGCACCAGACTGGAAGAGCTACGCCCACTTCTGGCATCAAAATCTTACAACCTGCTATGGTGCAGACTGGCATCTTTCAAAGAACATAACGAGAGAATTCTACTACCACAACTCATCATTCACTGGAAATACCCTAACTTTACCTGTTAGCTGGCCATACCAACCATATTATTATCCAGTTGTCGACCGTTCAGAGTATGTCTATGTTGACGGTGTTTGGCAAAAACGAAATGAAGACTATACGATAAATTATAATACTGGAGTAATCACCTTTACTCAGACACTCAGCGGTAATGATGTAAAAGTCTACTATAAACTCTATAAAGTAAACAAAGAAACAAGAAAACCGATAGCTTTGCCTCACTTATACGATCTAGCTCAGGTAATTGCTTCAGATTTCGCTGTAGTGGGCTACGCAGCCTTCTGGCCGACTCTAAGCGACTATACAGTTTACGGATGGGACTATTCACTTGAACCTCTCTATAATGTCAGCCAGCCAGACGTACCTACCGGAGAGCCTGAAATACCCTTTATAGTAGGTGAATGGGACTTTATGCTCGACTATGGAATTGATACCCCCTATTGGGGCGAGCAATTCAGAGGAGTAACCGTCTACGGACTAGTAGACTATCATGATGCAGATGATGCCGACATTGCGCAAGGACACCTAAACAAGATAGACGCTGAAGTCGCCTACCTACTGACTGAAGTCTTCAATCCATGGGACCTCTACGACGCAGTTCATAAGGACACAAGGAGATGGGTAGAATTCTACACCGTAACCTCAACTGACGAAGCGAACGCCGACCTCGGAATCGACTTAAATATAACACTCACTCATGCACCAGTTCGTAAGGTTGCAGTCTGGGAAAGCTACTGCACCTTCAGCGAAAGAGTCCTATGGAACGGAGAACTAAAATATCCAAGAAGATCCGTCTACACAAACTACGACTACGAACTCTACGTTAATGGCACTACTGGAGTAGGCCATATCTGGATACCCGCCAGCAAAGTTCCGCCGGCAGGAACACTAATCAAAATACTCTACTCAACAGACACTACATACTCAAAACCAGAATACCTAACTTACTTGAATGAAACTTCTCTATCACGTACTGAAGCCGCTTCGATAGAGTGGGCGGGTGTAGAATTTGCAGATTTCACGGATAAACTTGGGGTTAATCATCTCTTCTACATCAACAGTGCATGGTTCCAGGTTACCAACTCCACTCCATTGAGTGATGGTGATAGTTGCTCATTAACTGGAACCCTCTACTGGTACGCCTATGACATTAAAGTATTCAAGGAGGACTCTGCATACATCCGAGTTTATTGGCTGGATTCTTGGGAAGACTCAAACACAGGAAATGGAATCACAGTAACCTTTGACAGGTTCCTGTTTTCATGGACCATAACTCCGCCAACCCATGATGACGTTCATATAACTCGCGCCGACATAGACATCTGGTACAACATCACTGCCGTTTATTGGGCGGCTCAAGACAAATTCAACATTACAATAGTACTCAAGCTAGGTGACTACGGTGCAGGAAACACCAATTACATCTACACAGAATATATCGCTGGCCGCTACGAATGGACAATTGTTGGAAGAGACTCCCGAGCAGTCGACTCGGCTGGAGCAGCAATGGTAACGGCGGCCTTCA
>JAPDJO010000023.1 GCA_029259115.1 Thermoplasmatota archaeon
ACTAGAGCAGGCTTAGTTTTTCTCATAACAATAACAAACTATGGTTAAACGCCTTTTTAACCTGATTGGTGAAGCAAAAATAGGCTGAATTATTCGCGATAACCCATAAAATTTAATACATGTCAAGACAGTTTTCTTTTGATTTCATATGTCCCTCCGCGATTATCTTCATGAAAAAGCTGAAGAATCAAGACACAACGAGACTATAGGCTACTTAATAGCAATAATAGGTTCAATCTTCATGATAGGCGGCATCTTGGAGACCTTAATAGCTGTAGAAAAGCCTCACAGCTGGTTCCTATTCTTTCCATATAACAGTGAAAAGTTTATGGGAGACCCCTACAGCCTCTTAGGATTATCACTAGACCTAGTAGGCCTAGTGCTTTTAGCCTTAGGAATAATACTCTGCGTACATTATGCTCTAGAAAGAGCATGGTATATGAATGAACTCCGTAAAACTCAATCAGCCGAAGAAGAGAAAATGTTTAAGAGAAAAAGGAAAAAACCAAAGATTAAGTGACCCTATCTTTCCCCATCACCGCTGACTCAATTTGTTCTTCAAGCCAGCCTAGGCTTAAGAAAAGCTTTCGTCTAACTCTTCTAAAGGCTAAACGTCTAATTTTACGAATAAATGATATAATGTCAGAAAAATATGCAGTGATTTCCCTTGTCTTGAAGTTTCCCATTATTTCTTCAACTTTCCTTTCGATTTCCTTGAACAAAACTACTTTCTCCATGTCGTTCTTTAGATTTTCTATCCACTCCAAAAAATTCTTCTGCAAATTTTCTTTAAATCTTCCTTGCAGATTAATCCCGTTCAACATATTCTTTTTGTTTATGATTAAATGATGATTTTTCATCAGAGTGTAAATAGCATATCCTCTTACCATCTGTTCAATTATCTCTGCGCTGTCGTTTGGAAGTACTTCAACTTCTAAACTTTCAACTGTTAACTTTTCAGATGGAACAGAAAAAAGCGGAAACAACCGGGAATTAGCTGAAATTTCTAAATTAAAGGGCGTTATAGTTCCGCATTTCTTGCATTTTCCCTCAATTCTAGTTGTGGCGGCTTGTTTGATTTGCAGCTCCTTACCAGTAAAAACCAGATATTTTGCCTTTAGTTCAGCCTTTTTAACCAAGAAAGATATCAAATCATGCTTTGACTTAATTAGTTTGTTAAGTTCCTTGACATAAGTTGCTCCCCTTACAACTTGGCTCCAACTGTCTCCTCCTCCAAACTCATAGGGCAAATCTTCGAACTTGATATAATTTTTTTTCCATTACATTTTGGGCAAATCCACTCAATTTTCCGCCCTCTTGCTCTAACTCGAACTTTTCCTAATAGGCGACAATCCGCCGGCAAAACTTGAAGCGTACAATTTTGAAAGTTGAAACTTGCCATTCATCCACCTTTGCCTAACTATTCTATTGAAACGGCTATTCCAAAATAAATCTAATTTAATAAATTCAAGGAATTATTGAAAACTGGGGAGAAATTATGAATGGATGCAAAGATATGATTGAAAAGGTTAAAATAAGTTTAGAAGTTTCTTTTAAAGATCAGTTAAATACGGCCTTAGCGTGGAGATCAGATTGTCTAAAGCCTTAGTAACTGGCGGGGCAGGTTTTATTGGGAGCCATCTCGTGGATAAATTAATGGAAAAAGGGTTTGAAGTTGTTGTTTTGGATAATTTTTCCACTGGTAATTTAGAAAATTTACGTTCACATTTAGGGAAAGAAAATTTCCGCATAATAAGGGGGGATGTTCGAAATAAAGCAGATGTTAAAAAAGCTGCGAAAGATGTGGATTACATTTTTCATTTAGCCGCCATTATAAGCGTTGAATATCCGTTAAGAACCCTTCGCTAGTTAATGAAGTTAATGTCTGTGGAACTTTAAACATTTTGGAAGAAAGCCTAAAACTAAATTTAAAAAGGTTTGTATACTTATCGTCTTGCGCTGTTTACGGCGACCCCGTATATTTACCTATTGATGAAGAACATCCAACTAGGCCGTTATCACCTTATGGTGTCAGCAAACTTACAGCTGAACATTACTGCAGGGTTTTCTACAAGATTTATGGAGTTCAAACTGTTTGTTTAAGGCTTTTCAACGTTTATGGCCCCCGACAAAGCAGCGGACCATACAGCGGAGTAATAACTAAATTTACAGATAGGCTAAAACGTGGAGAGTCTCCCATCATTTATGGAGATGGAGAGCAGACTAGAGACTTCATTTTTACTGACGATGTTGTTGATGCTTGTTTGCACGCGATAAGTTGTAAAAATTGCGTTGGCGAAGCCATTAATGTAGGTTCCGGTATGGAAACATCAATTAATAAACTTGCACGAACTATTAGCAGTCTCTTCGGAATGCGGAAGATTAAGCCTGTCTACACTAAACCAAGGATTGGTGAGGTAAGGCGCAGCTGCGCAGACATAAGTAAAGCTAAAAAACTTCTAGGTCTAAAGCCTAAAGTTTCCTTAGAAGAAGGATTAAGAAAACTTGTGGCTGAGGTTCGTGCGAAATGAAAATTGTGATGGTGAACGATTGCGCACATATAGGTGAAACGCTCATTAAGTATTTGTCTTAAGCTGCACGAATTTAAATTGCATATACAAACCGGTAATTAGGTAATCTTCATGTTATCATTCAAGTAAAATTGTCTTTCGCGATGGTGTTCCGTCTTGCATGCATATAACCGACAAATACCATTGGACGCAAATACACTAGGCTATGTAGAAAAACTCTCCATAATGGATCACGCTTTATCCACCATCTAGAAACTCCTTTGGAATAATGACGTTTTTTATCTTCCCTTGGCCTTAAATGAATGTTATTTGTTCTGATAAACTTTGTTTTGTACTTTTTAGAGATCATAATGTGAATATAAGTATCCTCAGCAGAACGTATCTTTTTCATGAAATCTTCATTTATAGTTTCATGTAATGCCTTTTTTGAAAAAGCGTAGGTGCCAGCAAACCCGATCGTTGGTATTATTGCAGAAACGAGATTTGATACGAAGTTTTGAAAGGTAAACGGATATTCCTTGCGACTAAAGCTTATTAATCCAATATTGTTTTTTCCTATTAACTTAAGATAACCTTTGATTTTAGGGTCAAGTATAATATCTGCATCGGTGTTTAAGATTATATCATTGCTGGCCAATTTGAAGGCATACATCCTTAGAAAAGCTATTCTGGAAACCCATTCTGGACTAGGGTTATTAACTTCGACAAATTTAGTAACGCCTTTATAGTTAGTATGTTCACTTATTTTTCGAGAAAGAGGTATACTTTTGTCTGTACACCTATCAAAAATAAGAACCACTTCATTCGGATCCAACCTAAAAATAGATGGTAAAGTATAGGGAAGAAATTTTTCCTCATTGTGAATAGGCACTGTAACGCTAAATCTTACCAATTTTTCTCTTTTAAATATTCTAAAAACAGTGGTATAAGCTTATAGTTTAATATCTCTTGCGCATTTTATGTAAAGCTTAAGTTCAGTTGGTCTATAAGTAGTGTAAGGAAAATTTGCAGAAACAACTTCACTTAAGTAAAGCTGAAAACTTCTAAATTTTAGGCCGAAAATTTCTTTAGAAGATGGGTTAGCAAGACCTATTTGTGAGGCTCACGCAAAGTGAAAGAAAAAACCGCCACTATCGGTCATCACTTGTGCCTATAAGAATGATGAAGAGACTGAATCATTTCGAGTGCCCTCGTGGGCTTTAGCCCCTTCTCCGTTATCGTGTAGATAAGCCCCTTCCCAATGGTTGTTCATCTGTAAGGACTGTGGACATCAAATCGGCACGGATGTTAACGGAGCTAAAAACATATCGGAAAGAGTCCAGCCTATAGGTGTGGACGGACATGACTGCTGTGACCCAACCGAAAGGGAACGCGTGCTATATCTTTAAACTTCTTTCTTGTTCTTGCAACTATTCTAGCTGCTTCTTCTAGCTCCATTCTAATACCTCAAACAAGTCAAACTTAAGATCACGGACTACCTCATAACATACTTGACTACCGTCAAAACCTTACATGCAACTCCAATTTCAATTGGCATCAGAATCCGCTGGAACTGGGAAAACAGCAGCAGAAAAAGCATCTATAGTTACGT
>JAPDJO010000079.1 GCA_029259115.1 Thermoplasmatota archaeon
TTCAAAGGAGGAAGCCGACGAACTTAGGGAAAACAATCCTGAAGAGTATTTGAGAAGGGCCAGGGAAAGCATAAGGGAGCATGTTAAAGCGATGGTTCAGATGATGCAGAAAGGAGCTGTAACCTTCGAGTATGGAAACAACATCAGACAGCAAGCCTATAATGCTGGATTAAAAGAAGCCTTTGCATTTCCAGGTTTCGTTGTAAGATACATTAGGCCAATGTTCTGCGAGGGAAGAGGCCCATTCAGATGGACAAGCCTAGTAGGCGAGCCAGAAGACATATACAAACTAGACGAGGTTATCCTAAAAGAATTTTCATATAACACTGAGCTTTGCCGATGGATAAGAAAGGCAAAGGAACACGTCAAGTTTCAGGGATTGCCAGCCCGCGTATGCTGGCTGGGATACGGCGAAAGAGCACGATTCGGAAAAATAATAAACGACATGGTTCGCAGCGGCGAACTAGCCGGGCCAATCTGGATTGGACGCGACCACCTAGACTGCGGAAGCGTAGCCAGCCCAAACCGTGAAACAGAAGGAATGAAGGATGGAAGCGACGCAATCGCCGACTGGCCAATACTAAACGCCTTATTGAATGCCGTGGCCGGCGCAACATGGGTAAGTGTCCATCACGGCGGAGGAGTAGGCATAGGCTACAGCATACACGCCGGAATGTGCCTAGTAGCAGACGGAACGCCAGAAGCCGAAAAAAGACTTGTACGCGTGTTAACGACTGACCCTGGAATAGGCATTGTAAGGCATGCAGATGCTGGATATGAGAAGGCTATTAGAATAGCGAAAGAAAAAGGAATAAAAATGCCAATGCTCAAATAAGTCTCAATTTGAGAAAAACAAGTTTATCTAAGAGGCCTCTATTCAGAATGGAAGTGTATAAGCGTGAATAGAGAACGTTTTAAAAATGATATCATCGAATATTTGAAAGATCCGATTCGACATGGCGTTTTTACTCAACGTTTTTCTTTTTCTATTTATTCCGTGGATTCTCTTGTAAAAGAATTGCAAGATGAGATATTAAAGAAATATCCCAGAGCATGGACGGAGACGTTTACTTTCTCATTCAAGGAATTTGTGGATTATGA
This sequence comes from Thermoplasmatota archaeon, assembly GCA_029259115.1. Taxonomy (GTDB): domain Archaea; phylum Thermoplasmatota; class E2; order DHVEG-1; family B18-G2; genus B18-G2. The sequence continues at coordinate 1,102 of JAPDJO010000079.1, forward strand.
GTATTGGGTTGACTTTGAAACTGTTCTCCACAATCTAAATAACATAATTCGCTTTGTTAATCTCGAAAATAGAACTAAAAACCGGGACCATCCCATTTGCCAATGGTCAGATACAATCGTATGGAATCTTCATCATCTTCACTTCACTAAAGATGTAAAACTTGAATATTTTCCAGCTTATGCTGCCCTTTTAGAAGAGTGCGACGCTATCCAAATAAGTAAAGAGGGCCGTGATAAGAAAGTTTTCTTAACGATAACAACGGTTGGAGAAAGAGGAATTTCAAGTTTTAACAAGTTTATAAAGTCGATTCCAAAAATTGGAGAAGAAATTCAATTTACGGAAATAAAAAAGAGACATTCTCAAAGGTACGCATTTTTGCCATATCCTGCTTCAGTCTTCCTTTGGGTGAATATTTTAGGTTATGATTACATACCCACTTCCGCGAGACATTTTATTAATGGAGCCTTACGATATTTTAGAGTTGGAGAATGGAGAACAGCAATTGTTCTTTCGGCAATTGCTATGGAGATAATGCTTGCTGAGTTATATGAAGAAAACTTTTGCACAGAGACCCCAGACGTGTCGCTAGGAAAGCTTATCAAATTACTTAAAGAAAAAATATCTTTTCCGCAGGAAATCTACTATGCGATTATACTTACTAATGAAAGAAGAGTTGGCGCAGTTCATAGAAGTCTAATAGAGCTCTGAAAAAAAAGAGGCGTTGGATGCTTTAATTGGAACTACAAAGCTGGCACTCTGGTTTTCTTCACAGCTCTAATGCTAAATTTACATCGCATATTTTAGCCCAGTCAGTTTAAATTTTGTTATTCGTTCAATATTATTTTCTCTGTTTTCATAAAGTTCGCTTGTTTGTCGTTAATCATAAATAGTATAAGCTTTTCCCTTTAACCTTAACAGTAGCCTAGGAGGATTAAAGTTGAAAACGGTAATTCTTGATGGAGAATCACTAACGATTGAGGATGTGGTTGCTGTTGCACGTGAATATGCGAAGGTTGAAATTCCAGATTACGTAAAGGAGAGAGTGAAAAATTCTCGTAGGGTTCTTGAGGAAATTTTGGATTCAGAAACAGCCGTTTATGGCGTTAATACAGGATTTGGAGCCTTAGCAAGAGTAAAGATTTCTAGGGAAGATCAAGAAAGGCTTCAGCTTAATATGGTTCGCAGCCATTCAGCTGGAACCGGAAAGCCCTTGCCAAAAGATATTGTTAGGGCAACCATGCTTCTACGTGCAAACATGCTTGCAAGGGGTTATTCAGGCATTAGACTTGAAGTTCTGGAGACGCTTGTTAAAATGCTGAATGAGGGAGTTCATCCAATTGTTCCAGAAAAGGGAAGCGTATGTGCAAGCGGCGACTTAGCTCCATTAGCACATATCGCGCTAGTTTTGATAGGTGAAGGGAAAGCCGAATATAAAGGCGAAATTCTACCAGGAGATGAAGCCCTAAAAAAGGCGGGAATTGCGCCTTTAAAGCTTAAGGCAAAGGAGGCAATGGCTCTAATTAACGGAACGCAACTAACAACAGCCATAGCCGCCCTAGCCATTCATGATGCTGAAAACCTGATAAAAACGGCGGAAATTGCAGCAGCATTAAGTCTAGAAGCCCTAAACGGGGTTTTAGATGCCTTTGAAGGAAGAATAAGTAGCCTTAGACCGCATACCGGCCAAACATTAACTGCGAGAAACATTAGACAACTTGTAAAGGGAAGCAAGCTAATCATTTCTGGAATGGAAGCCATGAAGAAATTTGGTTATCCGCACGATCCATACACGCTGCGATGCATTCCACAAGTGCTTGGAGCCGCCAGAGACGCAATAGCCTATGCAAGGCAGATAGTTGAGACGGAGATAAACTCTGTAACTGACAACCCGCTAATTTTCCAAGATGATAAGACATGCATTTCAGCCGGAAACTTTCACGGCCAACCATTAGCAATTGCTATGGACATGCTTGGAATAGCCATAACAATCGTCGGCGGCTTTTCGGAGAGAAGAATAGCCAGATTGATAGATGATAAGCTAAATAGGGGACTTCCACCCTTCTTGGTTCCAAAGGAGGCTAAAGAGGGACTTAACAGCGGCTTCATGCTCGCCCAATATACGGCTGCAGCGCTTGCATCAGAAAATAAGGTTTTAGCTCACCCAGCAAGCATAGACTCAATTCCAACATCGGCAAACTTTGAAGATTACGTAAGTATGGGAGCAACAGCCGCCCGAAAGGCTATGGACATAATAGAGAATACATGGCGTATACTCGCCATAGAACTTCTCTGCGCATGCCAAGCGGCAGATTTGCAAGGAGCGGAAAAGCTTGGGTTAGGAACAAGAATTGCTTATTCAACCATAAGAAGCGAGGTTCCAATGCTGAGAGAGGATAGAGTGCTAAGCGATGACATAGAGAAAGTTTACGAAATGATTAAGACAGGTAAGCTAGTAAAAGAAGTGGAAAAACATGTTAGGCTCGTTTAGGCACTAGTTCTAAGCTCTTGCAACGCCTTTATCCGTTTAACTATGTTAGGATGAGTTGAGAAGATCTCCATTATCCTATCGGCTAGAGTTACTCTTTTGCTGAGAATTTCCTGAACAAGCTTCTGATCCGAGCTTCTGAATGAGCTTGAAATAGCCATTGTGTCGCTTTCAGCCCTGTCTGGGTCAGCAATGAACAGTGCCTTAAATGCATTGAGGCTCGAAAGGTGCGGA
>JAPDJO010000071.1 GCA_029259115.1 Thermoplasmatota archaeon
GACGAAGAAAAAACTGGACGGCTATCTTGTCGCCAATGAAAGGAGTATCTTCTACTTTACAGGAGCAATAGGAGCCAATCCACTATTAATTCCGAGAGAAGGCCAGAGCATTCTCTATGTATATTCAGTAAATTACAATTCCGTAAAGGATGAAGCAAAAAACTGCATTGTTGAAAAACTTGAAAAAAGAGAAGATTTTACCAAAAAGCCGACTGAGAAAATTAAAGATTTAAAACTGAAGAATATAGGCTTTGATACATTAAATGTTGAAACCTTCCTCCAATTTAGGAAGCTTCTCAGAGGCAAGGCTCGTTTAAAGCCTAAAAGCGAGCTGGTTTGGAACCTTAGAAAAGTTAAGGATGAAGAAGAAATTAAGCTGATTCAAAAAGCAGCCGAAATAACGAGTAGGGCTATGGAGAAAGCCTATGAAATAGTTCAGCCGGGTATGACGGAAATCGAGGCTGTAGCGGAAATAGAGTATGAAATGCGAAAGGCTGGCGCTTGGGGATACGCCTTCGAAACGTTACTGGCTTCAGGTCCACGCACAGCATACTGCCACGGCTACTGCACAGAAAAGAAGATAAAGAAAGGGGAACTCGTAGTCATAGACTTAGGCGCAGTCTATAAAGGCTATAGAGCAGACATGACAAGAACACTGGTTGTAGGGAAACCTTCCAAAAAACAGGAGAAAATCTTCAACATAGTAAGAGAAGCGCAAGAAAAAGCGTTTCAAAGTGTTAAATCTGGAAAAAAGGCGAAAGACATAGATGCAATTGCAAGAAACTTCATCAAGGACGCTGGATACGGCGAATATTTCGTTCATGGACTCGGCCACGGCGTAGGTCTAGACGTTCATGAACCTCCAACGCTTAACTCTCAAAGCAAGGATAGGTTGAAAGCTGGTAATGTTGTAACGATTGAGCCTGGAATCTACATTCCGGGATTCGGCGGCGTAAGAATAGAGGACACAGTATTAGTCAAAAGAAGAGGAGCTGAAAGATTAACTAAAGGCCCATACGCCCTAACACTAAGCTAACTTTTCCTTTTCCTATTTTTTAGTTCAATAAAAACCCATTGTCCAGTAAATATCGCTCCTATTGGACTTAGATAGGTGATTACAGGTATTACTCTAACGTTTGGGGCTATGTATACAAGTAATTCAATTTTGTAGTTTACTTTTGCTGCGTAAAGATTTTTGTTTACAATGATAAATGAGGCGTTAAGAAGCCCATCAGGAGTAAATTCTATTGTAAAGTTTCCACTATCAAAGGTTTTGTTCATCATAACATGTACATTTTCATTCGTCATAAGTGCTTTAAATTCTGTTAAATTGCCTATCTCAATGATTTGTCTATTTTCTCGCGGCAAATCGATGATATAGAAATCTACGGGGTTATTTGTGCTTAGTTGCGCTTTGATGGAAAATTGAGGATTAAGGGTAAGGGGCAAATTTATGAGTATGAAACTCTTTGGCGTTAATGTGCAATCTACATGATTGCTGGGCATTCCGAAACTTACTGGTGAAATGCTCGCCGGCGGAATTAACAGTAGAATGGTTAATGCTAGGCATGTGGCTAGGAGCACAGTTCCTATTCTTCCTAGAACTACGCTTATTCTTTTCATATGTTCAGCCTCCGGCTAAAGTAGTAGTAGGCGATTAGGAAAGCTGCAATTACTAGACAGTATCCCCCCATCAAATATACTAAGACTTCGTTAAAGTCTGGATTCCATAAAGTCTCACCACCCGTTAGACTGCCTAATGGGTTAAAATGGTACTGTAACGCTAAACTTGGGTTAAGAATTGACAATGCCTGCAAAGTAAGGGGGCTTCCAGTCGTTATTGACAGAACAGTTAGTATTCCTTGAGCCACGGAAAGTGCAAAGTAAAGCACTATGCCCAAAACAAGCGCTAATCCACCCTTTCGAATCTTCATGGCCACTATTAGGAGAATAGCGGTTAAGAAAAGCGGATAGGAAAGGGAAGCTAGATAGGAGACAATTACTGTTGTGAGGTTGGCGGAAACTGTTTGTGGAGCCATAATGAAAAGTGCGAAGAACTGTATTCCAAGGAACATTAATAGAGATACACCCAGCGCCGAAAGAAGCTTGGCAGTTAACACCATATGCCTTTTCAAGGGATATGAAAGCAAAGTTTGAATTGTTCCCTTCTCAAATTCATTTCCAAAGCCATAAACCACATTCTTAAAGATTAAAATGAGGAATATGAATAGAGGCATTCCCATCTGGATGCTCACAAGTTGATAGGTATAAGCCTCTCCACTTCGAGGAGAAAACATTAAAGTTATTCTGCTTCCCAAGCCAAGGAAGGCAAATGTGCTTATTGCATATAGAAAGGCGAAAACTTCCAATATTGGAAATCTAAAGTCCTCATGAATTGAAGCTGCTAAAATTTCTAGAAATGGATGCCCCTTTCTTCTTTCCATTATCTCTTCATCTCCTTTTCCCTTACAACTTTGTAGTAGAGCTGTTCAAGTGAGGCTGTTCCAAGCTCTATCCCCATAATTGTCGCGCCAATCTCTTTGGCAATTTTCGGCGCATCCTCATAAATTTTGGATTCGGCGCCTTCAACAGCAATAAGCGAAACTCCTCTGCTGTCAACAGATATTCTCTCTACATAAGATAACTTTCTGAGACCATCGGCGAATTTTTCAGGCTTATCCGTGGTTATCCTAATAGCCTTGGCGGAATACTTCTCAAAAAGCTCAGTCAATGAGCCTGAAGCTAAAACCCTTCCCTCATTTATTATTGCAACTGAATCGCAAACTCTGCTTAACTCCGGAAGAATATGGGAAGAAATTAGGAAAGTGACTTTCTCCTCCTTATGAAGATTCAAAATTAAATCAAGAAGATTGCTTCTAGCCTCGGGGTCTAAATTTGAAGCTGGCTCATCGGCAATTATAAGCTTAGGACTGTGAATTAATGCATGTGCAATCGCAAACTTCTGCAACATGCCCGCCGACAAACCTTTAATTTCCCTATCATAAGCATCTAATCCAACAAGTTCCAAAACTTCTTGCGCTCTTGACTCTGGCACGCCGAAAATTCTGCATGTCCTCCTTAAGTAATCCAAAACTTTATGATGAGACGGAAAATACGCCTTCTCATAGATTACGCCTATTTTCTCTCTTATTTTTGGGTTGTCCCACGGATCTTCACCGAAAACTGAAACTTTTCCCTTGTCGGGCTTCAACAGGCCGAGAATAATCTTTATTGTCGTCGTTTTTCCGGCTCCGTTAGGCCCTATTAATCCCATTATTGAACCTTCATTGACCTTCAAGTCTAGTCCATTTACAGCTTTAATTTTGCCGTAGCTTTTGTGAATATTTTCTGCGACTATCAGTTCAGACATAACTTTATTCTCCACGCTCTGAGAAACTTATTCTTTCTAGCCCTTATTCTAATTCTCTTCGGTCTTTTAAGTCTTTGAGCTGTTTGTCGTAAATGTTAAAAATGGGGGGATGAGAGAGGCTTATCTGTTAAGCGTTCAGCGTCCTAATACTTTCTTTGCTGCAATCTCTATGTCTTCAGCCTTAACTGTTTTTCTTCCTGCATGCATGGCGTAGTCTAGGGCTTCTTTCGCGATTTTAATCCCTATTTCCTCTAGT
>JAPDJO010000068.1 GCA_029259115.1 Thermoplasmatota archaeon
GAAAAGAAGCGGAACTGCCTAGAAATAGTGGTTGTCAAGGGTAAAGGTGAAATCTATTCAGATCCTAGCCAAAAAAGCTGATGAGAGAAAGAGGAGTAAAGCAATTAAAATTAGTCACATTACATTCCAGTCCTCCGGACAAGTAACTCAAAATATGAAAAGGCATATGCTGTCTCCGTGAAATGATGCAAATACATAAGATCTACCTCAATAATTTACTTTCGATGTTTCATCATATGAGTACAAAAGTGTATTCGAATATCATCCCCTTGTCCAAAAATTTACAACATTAAATAAGTATTACGATTCTCAAGAAGTATACGATGATGGTTTAACGGATATTTTTATGCTTCGCATGTTTCCGTGACTTTCTCTCGTTTAGGATTAGTCCCATCACAAGTTCATCATGATAATTTCCGTCTGCTCCGAAGTAAGCGTCTTTCATTATTCCCTCAATTTTGAATCCCATTTTCTTATATAGGTGTATTGCACGTTTGTTGTCTGCAACCACCCAGAGAGTTAGTCTATGCATTTTCTCTTCTCTTGCCAGTTTTAATAGCTGCTCTAGCATGGATGTGCCTAAACCTACGTTATGAAAATCTTGGTGAATGTAGATAATTAAACCACCTGTTCCTTTTCTTCTGGGGTGAGGATTTTTGTATATTTGTGCGTGCCCAACTATTCTATTATCATAGAGTGCAACTAGCGATATGTAGTTTTCCAGATTTGCAAACCATCGTTCAAGTTTTTCTCGTGTATATGGCGGCATTCCCCACTGGACAGCTTCATTTGAAAGGGAAGCATACATCTCTATTAGTTTTTCTTTGTCCTTTAGCGAAAAACGCCGAATTATAACAGTTTTTCCATTCTTAAGCTTTACGCGAACTAATTCCAAACTTTAGTCCTCCTAGCTTTATGCCTTTTAAAAGTGGTTTCAGACATTTCTGATAGAAGTTGAAACATGATCATCATTGTCCTTCGTATGAAGTTTAAGAGCTTCCTTGAAAGGTTCAAGCTTCTCTTCCAGCCTCTTCGCAGTATTATAATTGCTTTCCAACGAATCACCTGGCCTAGCAGTTTATTAAATTAACAGCGGTGTTACTTTTATATATTATCGTAATACTATGATCTTGCACACTCCATTTCAGAGAGGGCTGAAATGAATAGGGTTTACTTCGCGAAGAAGTTGTTGGAAATATCAGAGGTGAAAAATAAGACTAGAAAGTCAACTATTAAGAAAGTTAAAGAGAAGCTGAAAGAGAGAATTAACAAGTTTAGACGTTACAGATTTTATGTTAATGGTCGAGTTTTAGATGTGGGAACAGGAAGTGGAATCGATTTGCTAGCATTATTTTCGATAAATCCCGAAATCGAGGCAGTTGGAGTAGATATTTCTAAGAAAGCCTTGAAATTTGCAAGGGATATTTTGCCTAAGGACAGAACTCACCTAGTGCAAGCTGACGTCATATATCTTCCCTTTATTAAGGAAACATTTGACGCCGTCAATATAAGCTACATGCTACATCACCATCCGCCCAAGCTTCTTAGGAGGATAATAGGCAATTTGACGGCGATACTCCGCCAAAACGGAGTAATGCTCATAAGTGAACCCTCTGTGAAGTCGGAGGCCGATGCTCTTCGCCAAGAAATCTACACACTAAAGTATGATCTAAAGAATTACTTGGAAATCAGAAGGAAAGTATCGTCTACAGATACGCAATTTCATCTTTACAGTTTAGTTTCAATTTTTGACTGTAATACAATGTATCCGTCCCTACTTAAGCAGATATTAATTGAAAACGACCTAAAAATCGAACATTTCGAAATAATAACTGAAAAATTTGACCGCAAAGAAGCGAAAAAATTGATAGCTACGATCAAAACGCAGATTAAAAGAAGCGATATACCAAATTATGAAAAAGCATATCTTCTGGATAAATCTAACGCATTGTACGAAAAACTTAAGCTAATAGATCCAGCTGGAGACCGAAGCATGGTTTTCAAGGTAAAAAAGAAAGCTCGAAATTAGTAATCATTTATTCGATGAGGAGTTGCTCTTATTTACCATCAATTGAGACCTTAAATAATTTTATGGAAAACTAGAAAAATTGAGATTAAGAGGAACTATCCAGTTTGAACTTAACTCTGGGCAATCAACTGAAGTCACTCGCTTCAAAGTTCCAGAACTATCCAATTTTCGAAGAAATGCCGAAATTGAGTTCTGGCAAAATTTTATGCAGCAAAAGAATTGTTGAGGCTTAACAATTTATGGCGAAGCCAATTTTAGTGTTTTAAATCATCCATATAATTTAGAAAATTTCAAATATTTTTGTGTGCACTTGAAGGTGATGCTGAAAATGACGAAAGATATTTACTTGAAAAAGAGGGTTAAAAGCATAGAGGTTAGGAAACGTTCTATATCTGAACTTTTAGCTGAGATGGCTGAAACTGCTTTTCAGGGTAGAAGACTTGGGGAAGTTGTTGAAGTTTGGGAGGAAATGTTGAAGGAAGAAGATTTAACGATTGTGATGGGGTTGGCTGGTTCTCTAAGCACAGCTGGTCAATGGAAAATGGTTAATTGGCTTATAGAAAATCGGTATATTGATGTTTTAGTTTCTACTGGTGCAAACATTTCAGAGGATATTGTGGAAGCTATGGGTGGCAGTTATTGGCAGGGAAACCCAAATGTGAATGATGCTGAACTTTTAAAGAGCGACATAAACCGTTACTATGATGTTTACGGTTTGGAAGCCGACTATAGAAAGATGGAGGAGCTTTTAGCGGATTTTATTTTCACATTAGACCCAGAATATCCCTACTCGTCAATGGAGTTCTTGTTTAAACTTGGGAAATGGCTTAACGGTAAAGGGATAAAGAGCATAGTTGCTGTGGCAGCTGAACATAAAGTTCCAATTTTCTGTCCAGCAATAGCTGACAGTGCATATGGTGAAGCCTTTCTCTTAGCGAAGAGCAGAGGCCATAATTTAATAATTGATGGAATGAAAGATTTCTATCAGTTTATGAGCATAGGTGAAAACACCGGGGATGTTGGAGTTATCTATATAGGTGGAGGGGTGCCTAAAGACTTCACACAATTGCTGGCTGTTTCCCTCTCATTAAAGGTTAGGGACAAAAGAGTTGAGAGGAGGAAAGGTTTTGCTTGTAAGGCAACTGGAGAATATTATTACCCGCATAAATACGCCATTCAAATAACCACCGACTCTCCCCATTGGGGCGGCTTATCCGGATGCACATTAGAAGAGGCTGTAAGCTGGGGTAAAATTGCTGCGGAAGGAAAGAAAGTTACATGCTATTGCGACGCCACAATAGCCCTGCCTCTTATAACTCACGCCCTCAATGAAAGAGTGAACTTTAAGAGGAAAGCACCAGATTTTTCATGGCTTTTAGAACGTAACTAAATTATTCATGCCCCTTTTCAATTCTTGTTATTAATCAGCTTACCATTGACGGTAAAAGCTAATCTCAAGGTTTTAAGCTGAGAGACCGTTTTTAAAGGTATAGAGTCCCACAGCACATTCTCTAGCTTTGTTTATTGAGCCTCTTTTAAATCGATTACTCCTTTACTTATTAGGAATAC
>JAPDJO010000010.1 GCA_029259115.1 Thermoplasmatota archaeon
AAGATAAGTTTTTTGTCATTAAAATGTGCCATTAGTGGTGCGAACCGCCGAAAATTATACGTCGTCCTATTTTAGGTGTTTAAGAAAAAGGATTAAGAGATTTTGTTTTGAATCTCCTTAACTGCATAAAACCTCAGCACCTTCACTTCCTTTTTCTAAACAGTTGATACCATCTATTTCGCATACGTACTCGAAACCCGCTTCTATAAGCTCGGCTGCCTGCTCAACCGTCTTAGCAACCCTGCACACATATTCGTCTTCGCTTTGAGTTTTCACAAGCTTGGGTGTAGAGGAGCGTATTCTTAATGTTCCTTGGCCAAGCATCTGCATTACATGAAGAATATCCTTTGTTCGGGCATACTCTACAGTCGCCTTCCAATGCCTAATCGTGCGAAACGATATTTTCACAGCCTCGGGTTGCTACCCTTCTCAGGCGTGATTCTAAGTGTTCCACCTTCGAAGTCCGCATCTATCCATTTAAGATTGAACACTTCTCCGGCTCTGGCACCAGTTCCTTAATTATCTGCAGGAAAATTGCAACTAGTTTGAATATTATTCGATTAATTTCTCCTAGCAAGTTCAAACTCTTCGATGTAGTTTCAGTCTTTTCTCCAGCAATATCTTGCGTATATTGCCAAACCTACGATGAAAAGGATGATTGATGATATTGCTGTGAGGGCTGTTTGACCTGGTTTTAATGGGTTGTAGCCAGCCATGTTTTCTCCTATAAGGATGTAGATTAGTGAAGAGTTTGATGCGGATATTGGGTAGATGCGTGAAAAGAACCGGAGAATAGGAATAAGTTGGCTATAAGTTGTGAATATTCCTGTGTAGACAGCTCCTTGCTCGCCTTTTATTAGCGTTCCCAAAATGAGTCCTATTCCACTTGAGGCGAGGATTGAAAGTAAAAGATAGCCGATAAACTGTAGAAGGCCGATTTCCGTGACTAAAAATTTTGCTCCTAAGAGTATTCCGATCAGAAGGACGGCGGCGATGACTATGAGGGAGAACGCCAGAAATGCTAGAATTCGCCCTAGAAAATCCTTGAACTGGCTGACAGGCATCGATTTAAGCTTTGAAAGCATTCCTCTATTTCTGTCAGCTGCAATATTGCCGGGTAGATCCACCATCCCAGCAATCATTATTGCATAGACAATCATTGAAATTGTGAACGCACCTCTGAAAAGCGTAGCCTCGCTTTCCGGGGCATTTGCCAAGAATACGACGTTAGCCGTGATGAGCCATATTATTGGAAAGAAAATTGACCAGAATACCATAACCTTGTCTCTAAGAAACTCCTTGATTATCCTAACAAACGTAGCAGTTATCTGACTCATTGAGGCTCACCACTTCTTAGGCTCTTCTGAGTTAGCTTAAAGTATACGTCTTCAAGTGAGGGCCTCACCGTTTCTATCTTGGTTACCTTGTATCCTAGCCTCTCAAGCATTCTAACAATTTTAGGTGTAGCCTCATCTGCCTTATTTGAGTAGATTCTGTATCCTGTTTCAGTTTCTAGCGGCATTTTGCCCTGGTTGAAGTTGCATAAGATGTTAGAGATCTTTTTGCTCTTAATTGAAGTTTCCACGTTTACCACATTCTGGAGTCCGACCTTATTTTTCAACTCCTCAGGTTCACCTTCTGCGATTATTCTGCCTTTATCCATCAAACCAACTCTCGACGCAGCTTCAGCATCCGCACCTATGTGGGTTGTCATTAGCACGGTTATGCCCTCCCTTCTCAAATCGTTGAGCATGCCGAGAAAATCTCTTCGACCTGACGGATCAACACCTGTGGTGGGCTCATCTAAAATAAAGATCTTAATTGAGGGAAAAAGCGCTGTCCCAATTTCAAGCCTTTTCCGCATTCCCCCAGAATATGTAGAAACCCTCTTGTCCGCATCCTTAGTAAGCTCAATTTTGTCCAGAATATCTGCAACCATCTTCTTTGCTTCGCTTCCTGAATAGCCAAGTAAACCAGCAAAATACACTAAATTCTCCCTTCCGGTAAGCAGTGTAGAAGAGAAGTTTTCTTGAGGAATGTAAGCGATTAATCTTTTTGCTTTTTCGAGAGGTTTACCGTAAATTTCCACCCTTTCACTTGTTGGAAGTCTCACCGCGGCAATTATAGACGTAAGCGTGGTTTTCGCGGAACCGTTTGGCCCCATTAATGCGTAAAACTCACCCTCCTCTATTTTCAAATTCACACCCTTAAGAACCTCAACATCACCATACCTTTTCGTCAAATTCTGACAAAGAATAGCATTTCCAAGTCCCGCATTCCTCAAAGCTCTCCCAGCCCTAAACCAAATGCTGAATTTAGCAGAATGATTAGAAAGACAGTAACTTTCTCAAACACTTAAACCAAATCTAATGTGAAGTTTATCATACATTTATTTAACTTTTCCGAAAGCTATTAAACCATACTATTTTCAACTTTTTATAGTTAAATCTATGTTCTTTTAGTCGCTGTCAGCAGGAAATATATTTTGAAGCTTTAAAACACATTCTTCCCATTAACTTTCAAAATTTTTGTCACATATTTAGACGTAACTTTTCGTTTAATCGCGGTTAACCGAAAAATGATGTTGGAAAGGGCGTTCGCTTAGGATTTTCTCATACATTTTGTCTGAAAATTTTGATTTTCGGCGCATACGATACTGTTATTGTATAGTTGATGTGGATCCGGGGTATGGGTGTTTCTTGTATTATATGATATTTTTCTGTTGGGTGAGTGGTGTGGTTAGGTCGGGTAGTGCTAGAACCCTTTACTTGGATGAGCTTTGGAATCGTCTAATGCAGCTTGTGAAGCTAGGCTATGCTGGGAATGTTAGTCAGTTGGTGAATAGGCTGTGGCTGATGCATTAGACGTAGTGGCCAAATCAGACAAGCTGCTGGAAGATTTCAGCTACAAAATGCTTAGGAAGAAGCATTTGAAGCTCTCGCGTGAACTAATCAGCTTGGAGAAACAAATGAAGGATTACGGTGATGATTATAGGGCTCTAGTTGAATTAGCAAATAGTCTGGGCCTCGAAATCCAAGAACTGAGCAACTTAGACACGGTCATACCTGAGCTTATAAGTGAGTGGGAGGGCCCACGCGGAACCCTACACCTATTCATCACATTACTAGAGAAGGCTAGAGAGAAAAAGCAAATAGAACGCCAGCTTGAAAGGTATAGACTAGAACAATATAGGAGAAGTGAACTTTGAAGTTAATGAACATATGAACTTTCGAAAGGAACAAGGCATAAGCGGCGTCATCAATTACCGATGAACCGACCCCAATTTTCGAAAACATAAAAGTAGTTTCAAACTCAAAACAACAAATGAAAAACGAAAATAAGGCTAAAAGAAAAAGGGGGATTTTGCGGGGATATCGCCATGCTTTCTGTAGTTCGAACCCCAGCCCCCGCACCACAGACGAACCCATTGAGTTTCAGCATAGCAATCTAAGCCTGAAAAAGCCCTATTTTGACTTCCTAAACAGTTTTGCGCCGCAATTTCACATACAAACTCGAAACCAGCCTCTATTAATTTCTTAGCCTCTTTTAC
>JAPDJO010000058.1 GCA_029259115.1 Thermoplasmatota archaeon
AGCCAAAAGAGAAAGCAGCAAAGCCTTTTTAGTCTTAACTCCTAAAGCGGTAAAAAATGCAAATGGAACGGTGAAATGAATTAGAGGCTCAGCCAATTCCTCATGGCTCCACATTTATCTCTTGGAAGGCTTCAGCATGCCTAAAAAGAGTTGCTACTCCTTCCTTCAAAGAAATTTTCGGTTCATACCCAAGTCTAGCCTTAGCTTTACTTATGTCTGCATAGCTATGTTTTATATCGCCATTCCTAGCTGGTCGATATAGAGGCTAAAGCCCGTCGACTCCTGACAGCTCCATAACTAGCTTTGCAAGTTGACCTATCGAAGTTGCAACTCCAGAGGCAACATTAAAGATTTCACCTATAGCTTTCTGGTTGTTGAGAGTCAGCATAAGCGCGTTAATAATGTCCCATACGTGAACGAAGTCTCTGGTTTGTGTTCCGTCTCCGTAGATTATCGGAGGCTTATTTAATCTTAATCTTTCAATGAAGCGGGCTATAACCCCGCCGTATCGACCCCCCTTCATTCTAGGCCCATAAACATTGAAAGGCCTAACAATTGTTGTTTTCAGCCCATACGCCTTCTGGAATTCTCTGCATAGCCTCTCAGCCTCAAGCTTGCTTTCAGCATAAGGCGAAACTGGCCTTGCAGGATGCCTTTCGTCAATAGGCAAGTATTCAGGCTCGCCGTATACTGCACAGGATGAAACATAGATGAACCTCTCAGCATTTCCGCCCAAGCATGCATCAAGTAAAATTCTTGTACCCTCAACGTTAACCTTACGTGTTACATCTGGATGCTTAATGGAGTAGGGCACACTGGTTATGGCTGCTAGGTGGAAAACTGCCTCTGCATCCTTTAGGGCTTGCTTGACGGCTTCCCTATCCAAAATATCCGCTTTAACCAAGCGAACACTTCCAGATTCCAGATGCCCCCTCAAATTTTCCATTTTACCCGTTGACAAGTTATCCAGCACAGTTACTCCGAAACCTTCTTTAATCAGCCTATCAACTAGGTGACTACCGATAAATCCCGCGCCGCCGGTTACTAGCACTCTAGTAGAGCCCATCTTAAGAGCTTTCTACATATTCGTTAATCCGTCTGAAATCGTCTTGAAGCCATTACTAAGCCTATTATCCTCAACTTTGAGAAACACGGCTGAAATCATAAAGTAGCTCGTAGGCCGTTTTCGATGGGTATTCTATATAATCTATGAGTGTTCATGTACGTAATTGTTAAGAACTGGACGAATCCTTTATCCTCAGCCCATTTCCAAGCTTTTTTACATCCTATTCTTTCGGCGGCTGCGCATACTCTACGTGCTAAAGCAACACCTATTTCTCTTATCAAACGCCTAATAGGGCTTTCTAGAGCCTCATGGATCTTCCTTACAATAGACGCTAAAAGCCTCCTAAGGAGGCAGCTGCGCACTCTGTCAACAACCCTAATGGTCAAATCTAACTGCGCTCTTTCAATTTGAGATAGGACCTTAAACCAAACACCGCTTCTAATAGCTCTAATCTTTATTCTGACAAGCTCAGATCTACTAAAAATTTTATTACCGGCTGATAGGCTAAAATTAAACATGATGTTTACCAACCTCTAGTTGTTATCCCTCCAGAATAATATCTTTTATGGGCTTACCTTTTAGTATATAAGCCTTTTTATATTTCATACCAAAATCCGACATTTTAAGTTGAAATTGAAAATTCGCGATATTGATTAATAATGCTCTAAAATCATTGAATTAGGCTTACCTGATGCATGGAACGTATCCTATACATAGATAAATTAACAAAAGACCAGTTTTGCCTAAGCTCTCCATTATTACGGCAACCTTAATACGTAATAAGCAGTAAAGAAGATGGAAAGAGGAGGTTGAATAAAATGAAATTAATAAAAAGTGCACTTTTGATTTTGACGATTACATTGCTTATCTGCCCATTATCTGCTACCGCTACGCCTACATCAGCGAAAAATCAGCGTGCACTCACTGAATTAGGTATTTCAGGCTTGGTTCATAATGTTCCAAAAGAACCCTATCTCCAACAAAGCTTTACGCTTGACATGTCAAAATTAACGCTCAATCATATAAGCGAATATTTAAGCGTTGAAGTGGACGGCTTGGAGGGAGTGTTGGCGCATCCAGGAAGGCCTTCTCTGCCATGCAAATCGCTAGTATTTAAGCTTCCTAGAAACGTTGAAGTCAATCAGATAGGCCTAACTAATGTATCCTACAGGGTAGTCTACATTTACGGAAAGGTTAGGCCGGCTCCCCATGAACTTCCGTTCATACCAAACTATGAACGCTTCTTGAACTTGACGGAACACGTATTTGAAGATCCTCAAGTATATGAGTCAGAAAGGTTCTATCCTGGCTCTCTGATTAACTCTTATATTGGGAAAAGCCTAGATGCGACCTATGTTTTCGTTCAGATCTACCCTATCCAATACAGTCCTGCTCGTCAAATGCTGCTAGTAATAACACAGGCTAAAATAGTAGTATCCTACAACTTCGCCAATGCAGCCTTAGATGCGGAAGCAAAGCCATCCGCAGCCGCTGGAATTGACAATGCACAATACATTATTATTACAAGCTCCAAGCTGAGGGATGAAGCCGCAACGCTAGCCGACTTCTATTCTGGCAGAGGAATTAAAACCGCGGTTGTGTCGACCGACTGGATATACCTAAACTATGCTCCAGCAGAGAACATAACATACTATTCGGGATTCTACACTTTTACTCCTGATCCAAACAGTCCTGACCCATACTATGAGCTTTTAACACAAAACTACAACTGGACTCTGGCATTAAAAATAATCGATTTCCTCAGGGATGTTGCGGCGCATCCATACCTCACCCACGTTTTGCTGTTTGGTCCATCCGACAAGGTTCCCCCAAGCTTCTATTATCTCTCATATTCGAACTACTACTACGTTGACAAATGGAATGGATGGATCCCAACAGACATCTTCTACGTGAGTCCGGACTACGATCTGATTCCAAACTATGCAGTGGGCAGAATTCCAGTAGATAACGCCGATCAAGCCGCCTATATCATAAACAAGATAGCCGGATGGTACACAAGCATTTCAAATCCAGAATGGTTTAGAAAGGCATTCCTTTCCGGAGGATACCCATTCGACTTTATATTTATGCATGGCGAATCATTCGTGTCGAAACTTCTGACAGAGGGCTACGTAAGAAAACTTAACGCCGCCCCAAGGTACCGAACAGACCGCACATATAACCGATCAAGCGTCATGGAATGTCTAAGCGGCGGCTATGGATGGGCATTTATGATAGCTCATGGATCAGGAAGCTCAATGATAGACCTACTTTATGACGAAGTCCATGACACCATGACATATGAAACTCTAGCAACCACATCCGACCTCGCCGCTCTGCCATCCAACAACACGGTTCCCATAATTATGAGCGTTGCCTGCATGAATGGAGCATGGGATGAAGAAATCCTTCCACCAGATTTCTGGTTCTCTCCCCCCTCCTTCGGAGAAGCTTCCCTATTGT
>JAPDJO010000069.1 GCA_029259115.1 Thermoplasmatota archaeon
TCAACGGCTTCTCTGACCTTGAGCTTTGTGAGTTCAACTGTAACGTTATGAATCCACGCCTTGAGCTCTTCAGGTTTCTTGAAGAATTTTAGGTTTAGGGCTACTTCTTCGAGGTTTTGACGTAAATACTCTCCGGCTGGAGCCGGTTTGATGATTTCAGCTTCAACATTAAACTCTTCCTTTAAAATCTTAGCTAAAGCCTCGCTTTCCACAACAAAGCTTTCATATCCACTATCTTTCAAATTCTTAACCAGAACTTGCAACTCTTCTATCGACTTTCCCTTTTCTAAAGAGTTAAGTTTTTCCGCGGCCTTTCCCGGACTTTTTGGAAACAAACTTTTTTCTATTAGATTATTTTTCTCGTCGAATGCTAGAATTCCAATTGGGCATTCTATTATTGTTGCTTTCAATTTTCTGTCTCCATCATCGCTTTCTCAGCTTTCATTCCTAAGCTTTATCTGAAGAACTGAATAACTTTTACTGAAAAATGCATGGTTGAGAGTGGTCTTGAACTGTTTGGAAGTTGAGGTGGCTGGTCTAAAGTTTAGGAATCCAGTCTTGCTTGCAGCTGGAATTCTAGGCATGACGGCTGAAAGCCTCATAAGGGTTGCTGAGGCTGGAGCCGGAGGCCTAGTAACAAAATCAATTGGGCTAAAACCCAGAAAGGGATATCCAAACCCTACCGTTGTGCAGGTTAGCTGCGGACTAATTAATGCTATGGGACTTCCAAATCCAGGCATAAAGACTTTCAGCGAAGAGATAAGAGAAGTAAAGCGTAGAGTGAAAGTTCCCCTAATAGTGAGTGTTTATGGATATTCAGCCGAAGAATTCGCTGAGACGGCTGAGTTGGCGGTTAAAGCCGGAGCAGATGCCGTAGAACTTAACGTTTCATGCCCACATGTAGAAGGAACCGGCGGAGAAATCGGGCAGAATCCAGAGTTGCTGAAGGAAGTTGTTAGCAAGGTTAAACGCAGAATTTCTAAACCTATCTTCGTAAAGCTTTCTCCAAACGTCACTGACATAGCCCAACTGGCAGAAACAGCCGTTAAGGCAGGGGCAGACGCCATAACTGCAATAAATACTGTTAGAGCCATGAAAATAGACATTAAAACTGGCCGCCCAATTCTGGCAAACAGAATCGGCGGACTTTCAGGTCCCGCAATTAAACCTATCGCAGTAAGATGCATTTACGAAATTTATGAGCGTGTAAGGGTTCCAATTTTCGGATGCGGCGGAATACTAAATTGGCGGGACGCTATAGAACTTATTTTAGCGGGCGCATCCGCCGTGCAAATTGGAACTGCAATAGCAGTTAAAGATTTAGAAGTTTTTAGAACAATTCCGAAAGGAATCGAGAAATATATTAGAAGAAAAGGTTTTAGGAGCGTTAAGGAAATTGTCGGCCTATCCCATCGCCTATAACTGGATGAGAACTGTCAGAATCGAAAAGATTGTAAATGAAAATCCTAGAGTCAAAACTTTCTACTTTAAAGATAAGCTCTGCCAGAACGCAAGACCTGGGCAATTTTTAATGGTGTGGATTCCGGGAGTTGATGAAATTCCGCTCAGTGTTTCAGGAGTGTATCCTAACGGTCTGGCCTCTGTAACAGTCGCTAAAGTTGGAGAAGCAACGGAGGCTATGCATAAGCTGAAACAAAACGATTTAATCGGGGTTAGGGGACCATTTGGAAATCATTTCGAAATTTCTGGCAATAAATTTCTTTTGATTGGAGGAGGAACAGGCATGGCCCCGCTAGCCTTCCTAGCTGAAAAGCTGACTGAAAATCCATGCGAAATCACATTTGTAATTGGAGCAAAGTCGGCACATGAACTTCTTTTCTTGGAAAGAGTAAAAAAGGCGCTTTCTGGAATTAAATCTAAAGTTATGGTTTTTACTGAGGATGGAAGCTTCGGATCAAAAGGACTAGCTACGGATCTGCTTGAAAGCTTGCTTAAAGAGGAAAACTATGATGTTATTTATGCTTGTGGCCCTGAACCCATGATTAAGAAAACATTCCTGATCGCCGAAGAGGCCAACACTCCTCTTCAGGCGAGTCTGGAGAGAATAATGCGTTGTGGAATAGGAATATGTGGAAGTTGCATAATTGGGAAATATCGCGTATGCAGAGATGGGCCAATTTTTAATTCTAGGAAAATTAGAAAACTCATTGATGAACTTGGGAAATATAAAAGAAGTTTTAATGGAAGTAAAATTGGAATTTTGAATAATAATAAAAAATGAGGAAAAGTTAAGGTAAATCTACACTGGTGGGGGAGGTGGTGGAGCTTTTTCTGAAGGTTTCCATGTGAGTCCCAATATGCTTCCGATTAGTGATAGAATGAAACCTATGATGAAACCTCCCGTTCCGCCAACGAATAGACTTAGTATTGAAAAGATGAGTACTAGAATTGAGCCGGTCCGCACTTTCCCTCTTTCTCCGCTGTTTATCATAACGGCGCCCAATATCACGATTATACCGAAAATCAAGCCAAGAATGCCAAGCGCAATGATTAAGCCGCTGAGCCATCCAAACCCGGGAACTATGCTCATTGCTGCGCCGCCTATTATCCCAATTATCGCACCAAATATACCGCCTAGCAGTATGAGGATTCCCCCAATTAGTGACAGGACGAATGCTGCCGTTGGCTTTTCGGCCAATTTGTCTCTCACCAAGGTTTTGTTTAAACTTTTACACATATTAAATTTACGTCTAGCTCAATAGAAATCGACATTTTTGCACAAATTATTTATGAAGAATCTGCCGTAATAGAGAACGGGATAAAAATGTCGAAGGAAGACTTCGAAAGAGAGCTTATTGAATTGCGAGAAAAAGTGATAAGGTTGGAAGAGAGAGTTAATGAGTTGACAAAACGCTTGGACGCTTTAAGCAATTATACCCGTCAACTTTACGAGTACTTTGCGAAGAGACGATGATTTTTCTAATTATCCCTTTTCATCTTAATTGTAGAGTTTGTTTTCAAAAAGGTTATATGTTGTTTTGTGTATTTGCGTTTATTGGCTGGTGCTTTGGGATGAGAGGTGGCCATCAAATTCGAGGCTGACGCGAAAAAATGGCTTACAATGGGTTATAGGCCTCTCGAGATTGAACGTGAAATCCGGGATTTCTGGGAGAAAAATCGAATCGCAGATAAACTTATGAAGCTTAGAGAAAGGGAGAATGTCGGCGTTTTAGGCTATGTTGAGGGGCCTCCAACACTTAACGGTATGCCTCACATCGGGCATGCCCGCGGAAGAATAATGAAGGATTTGCGTTATCGCTGGAAAAGCATGCAGGGCTACTATATTCCCTTCTGGGCTGGATGGGACTGTCAAGGCTTGCCGGTGGAGCTTGAAGTTGAAAGGATGCTCGGCGTGAAGAATAAGCGGGAGCTTCTTGAAAGGGTCGGTGAAGAAAGATTCGTTGAGGAATGCAAGAAGACTATAATGAGGTACTATAAGCATTGGCGTGAGGCGGACCGAAAGCTTGGGCTTTTCATGAATTATGACCGGGAGTATTG
>JAPDJO010000042.1 GCA_029259115.1 Thermoplasmatota archaeon
CAGCTATTACAAGTATGGCTTTCATGCCGGATTATCTCGCTTCGACCAGTTTCAAATCACTATTTAGTTATTGTTGCTCCTTAAAAGTAATTTGAATTGTAAATATGGAAGTAGAATCTTGAGGAGAATTTAGTAGGCTCTTGCGAAGTAGACTACTTCTTTTGCTTCTTTTCCGCAGTAGATGCAGTTTGAGAACGGCTTTTCCTTTTCGAAGGGCAGTATTCTTATTGTGGCGCCCGTCTCTTCCTTGATTTTCTCCTCACATTCAGAGCTTAGACACCAGCAGGCTCTTATAAAGCCGCCTTTCTCCCTTAGAACTTTTTTAAACTCTTCATAAGTTTTGACGGTGGTTATGTGCTCTTCTAGGAATTTTCTGGCTCTATTATAGAGGTTGCTCTGTATTTCATCAAGAAGCTTCTTCGCCGCTTTTACGGCTTCTTCTTCCTTAACGGCTATTCTTTCGAAGGTGTCTCGCCTTGCAAATGTTACTTGACTCTTCTCAACGTCTTTCGGTCCGATCTCAACTCTTAGTGGCACACCCTTCAGTTCCCAGTCATGGAATTTCCAGCCCGGCGTATATTCGGTTCTGTCATCCAAAACAGTCGATATTCCTTCTTTGCACAATTTTTCGTGGATTTCTCTGGCTTTTCCAAGTATTTTTTCTCTTTCTACTTCCTTGTAGAATATTGGAATTACTACCGCTTGGATTGGAGCTATTTTCGGCGGGACGATGACTCCGTGGTCGTCTCCGTGAACCATTACGAGTGCGCCTATAAGCCTTGTTGAGATTCCCCATGAAGTCTGCCATACATAATGCTCCTTTTCGTCCTTGCCGATGAATTTTATGTCAAAAACTTTCGAGAAGTTTTGTCCAAGATTATGCGAAGTTCCCATCTGTAACGCTTTTCCATCCGGCATTATGGCCTCCAGCGTTGTTGTATAGAGTGCGCCTGGAAACTTTTCATTTTCACTTTTCTTTCCAACAAGAACTGGAATTGCCAAGTAGTTTTCCATTAAGTCCCTGTATATTTCTAGGATTTCCATAACCTCTTTATCTGCTTCCTCTTTTGTTGCGTGGGCCGTGTGGCCTTCTTGCCAGAGGAACTCTCTTGTTCTTAGGAACGGCTTCGTCGCTTTTGTCTCCCATCTTACGATGTTGCACCATTGGTTAAGCTTTATTGGGAGGTCTCTCCAGCTTCTAATCCATTTTGCATACATCTGATAGATTATAGTCTCTGAGGTCGGTCTAATGGCTAGTCTCTCTGCAAGCTGTTTGTCTCCACCGACTGTGACCCATGCGCATTCTGGAACGAATCCTTCGAAGTGTTCCGCTTCTTTTCGCAGAAGGCTTTCAGGTATGAACATTGGGAAGTAAACGTTTCTATGTCCCTTCTCCTTGATTTTCTTGTCAACTATTTGCTGTATTTTCTCCCATATTGCATAGGAGCTTTCCCTAAAGACTATGCAGCCCTTCACCGGAGCGTAGTCGGCGAATCCGGACTTTAGGATGGCCTGTGTATACCACTCTGAGAAGTTTTCGGATTTTTTGACGGTGATTCCTATATCTGGCTTTTTCTCTTCAACCATCTCTGAATTTTCCTCCTAAACGCTTTTCTGCCAAGAAAATTGTTTTCAATTTAAAACATTTCTCAGTAATGAAGGGCTTCGGAGAGAATTTAGCTATGTGGAACGAAATCGCCCATTTCAACCACTTATGCATGAATGCGGAACCATTCTATTTAAAATTTTCTTAGCTGTAATCAAATAAAATTGGGGAATTAGAATCTTAAGCCAGCTTCCTAAGGGCTTCTCGCCCCTTCATGCCAAGACTTATGCCCAGCTCCCTAGCCTTCGAAGTTGCAGCTTTGATTTCAGCCTCCAATACATCTTGAAAGCTTTTAACTCCGCTAACCATTGCCGCCGCTACCTGAAGCCTTTCAGCAACTTCAACATTCAGGTAGCCGCACATGATAAAGCCCTTTTCGCCAACCATTAATAGTAAAGGCGGAGAATCTGGCAATTCAACCTTTAAGCCTAGAACCGTCTTATCATCAATCTTAATTTTCTCAATGTAAATCAGCCTTTCCACCTCTCTTGATTAATGTTAATAGGGATAATATAAATAGAACCAGCTTTGTAAAATCACGGAAGGCGAGGGGATTGCTGACAAAGATAAAGAAGAAGGTTCAAACGTGGCTTTTGCGTGAAGCTGAGCTTCTACATAGGGCTGGATTTAAGCCGAACACCGTAAGCATAACGGGCTTAACATTTGCATTAGCCTCCGCTGTAGCGTATGCAACATGGAAATCTTTTCATCCACTAACCCTTCTATTAGCGGCGATTCTACTTTTAGTTTCAGGGTTTTGCGATGCAATTGACGGAGTAATTGCCCGCCGCTACCGCGAAGCCACAGCCTTCGGAGCCTTTCTAGACTCTTTGCTGGATAGATACTCAGACGCCTTTATAATTGCCGGAATAATCATTGGGGGATTATGCGACCTTTTCTGGGGTTTTGTCGCCTTGATAGGCTGCCTGCTTGTAAGTTACTGTAGGGCTAGGGCTGAAGCCGCTGGTGTCAAGATGGAAACGGTTGGAGTAGCTGAAAGAGCCGAAAGAATACTGATAATTTCCATTTTTACACTAGCTGCCGTCTGCTATAATCCGCAGTTTACCCTAAACATCGGAATTATAGTTCTCGCGGTTCTAACTAATTTTACTGTTGTCCAGAGGCTTCTATACTTCTATAAAGCTACAAAATAGAGGGAGACTATCTTCTTCGCGGTCTTCTGCGAAGCTTCCTTTCTTCTTTGGAACGAACTTTAACTATGCCGTGATGAACCGCACATGAAACACAGTAGTATTTTGTTTCCAGCGGTGCGGCAATATATGCGCCTTTCTGTCTAAGTTCCCTAGCCAATTGTGGGTCGACAACTGAGACTCTTCTGGTTACTTTTTTGGCTTTGTCTCTTGGCACAAATTCGCCGCATATTGAACACTGTACAACGTCGCTTCTTCCTTTCCCACCTTTTGAACGTCCACGGCTTTTACGTTTAACTGGCAAGTTCTTCCTCTTCCTACCCTACTATAATTTTCGCTTGGCAATATATTAAGTGCTTGCTTAAATTCCTTTTGTTAAAGTTCCCTTTCTTCCGGTTTAGGCTCATGCACATAAAAGTAGACGATAAGCGTTGATATTACTGCAAGTATCGGTATGAGCAGA
>JAPDJO010000024.1 GCA_029259115.1 Thermoplasmatota archaeon
TACTCGTCAATGAAGTCTATGCACCAGTAGTTGCAGTCGGGAAATGTCTGCTTGAATGGGCAACGGTAACAATAGGGATAGGGAACATGTGTTACGCCCGGCATCAATGGGAAAAAGTATCTCCGCTGGACGGGTTTGCTGGCCGTAAACGATAATGAGCCAGTGGTTCTCCCGTGAAATGCACTTATGAAGCCTATGAAACGCGGTTTCCGCGTATGCCACTTAGCAAGCTTAATTGCGGCTTCGACGGCTTCTGTTCCGCTGTTCCCATAGTAAACCTTCTTTTCAAACCTTCCAGGCGTAATCTCGCAGAGCCTCTCAGCCAAATCCACGACTTCGCGATAGTAAAAGTCGGTGTTTGAGTAGTGCAGGAACCTTTCCAGTTGTTTTTTGAGTGCTTCAATCACTTTCGGATGGTTATGGCCGACATTCATGCATACTAGGCCGGAGTTGAAGTCTATATACTCGTTTCCGTCCACGTCGCGGATTATGCATCCTCTTCCAGACTCGACGACAAGCGGATAAAAGCGCACATATGAAGGGGATATTAGCCTTTCATCTCGCTCCAGAATTTCACGAGCTTTAGGGCCTGGAGGCCTAACAACCATTTTAGGATATTCAGCCAACATCATTCACCTCGCTAGAGACTAGAGTCTAATTGAGAAGAACCTTTTATAATTATCTAAAGAGATAAGAGTGGAAGTTATGCCTGAAGTGCTTAGTGTTTGTCGCTTTTTGGAAGTTTCCTTTTAATTAATACTGTAACTGCAATAGTAATTATGGCGGGTAGTATCAGCATGATTGTTGCTAATGCATATTCTGGAATTATGGTTATCTCATATGCTGAGTGGATGTAGCTTATGTATATGTATGTGTTTTCCGTGTCTGCCCAGTTTCTGAAAGGTAAAGGTTCTCCGTTTAATACAACAGTGTAGTTACCATGCCATAAATCTTCAACTATCATGTTTGGTATAGTTATTCTGCAAAAGCCCTTCTGATTTTCTATGCCAGCAACACTGAAACTTATTGCTTTCACAGACAAATCAATGTGGAAGTCTGAAAGCGTAGAGTTACTCACTATTCCAACGCTGTAAGCAGTCCCATTCCAAATGCCAGCGTCAAATGATGTCAAAGGAGCCATAAGTGGATACCTATCAACGTTGTCTGCATCAAGCGTGTAAGCCATATCACCTATGCCATCACTACTAGTAACATTCTGATAAACCCCACAATACAAGTCAGTGCCATTATAGTCACTCCAGTAGTTCCCGCCTAAGGGATAACCGCCATCCCACCTGTTTACGGAATGTGGGCCTGATGGTTGTGAGAACGGTGAATAGAAGTTAGAAATCACTTGTACATCGTTGTCAACAAACACGTTATGGAAAAACACATTGTTATTTGATTTGTAGAGACATAACCCCACACTGCTATTACTGATTTTGCTATTGATTACTGAGTTATTGTTCGACCTGAAAAATGTTAAACCTCCGAAAAGCAGCGGACCTGCATTTCCACTTAACGTTACATTTATCAAGCTACAGTTGTACGAATTCGCCATTAATAAACCATCCTTATTAAGAGAAAGGTCAATGTTGCTTACTGTTATGTTTGTGCAATTTGCAATCGCCAAATATCCCATGTTTGGACAATTTTCCGGATTTATGAGAAGATTATGAGAGCTAGTAAAATAATAGATCTTCCTGCCATCTACAATATTTGTTACGTCAAAATCTTGCATAAAAGAGGCAGCATCCCAGCCCCAAACTATAAGATTATACCAATTACGGGTCATATTGTTTTCTCGGAAAATGTTTAAGCCGTTACACTGATTAAGCACCATGCTCACATTATTGTCTGTCAATTTGTTTCCTATAACGAAATTTCCAGCAGACTTCTCTATTTCTATCCCCTCAAGCGTATTGATTATAACATTATTTGTGATGTTGCAGTTAACGCTGCTACCATCAAGGTGAAGACCCATTAATCCGCAATTATACGCGAGGTTTTGGTGCATCATGATGTAGGATGAACTATATCCGATTATACCAGCTATGGATGTGTTAAAAATCACGTTGTCAGCAATGTTCACAAACGATGAAGAGTGAAACCATATACAAACAGCAGCGTCGGTTAGAGTGTTACTTTTTATGTTAACATAATTGACGTTATCGCCGCTAATGCAGCTGGGCGGATAACCACTTCCATGCCAAACTTTTCCAGCATTTTTAATTGTGAAATTGATAATACTGGCATTATCGGCGATTACCAGAATTACTGTTCCTACTCCATTCCCGTCAATTACCGTTGTATTTCTTTCTTCTCCAACAAGAGAAACTGACCTACTTATGGTTATGCGTTCATAATATGTTCCAACATGAACAAATATTGTATCTCCGTCGCTTGCTGCATTTATTGCTTCTTGTATTGTGCGGAAGTCTGCTGGTCCATCATCATCTACAGTCCAAGTTTTAGGTTCCGCTTTAATTGGCTGAATTTTGATCACTAAACTTGATGTACTTACTATAAGTAGTAGAAGAATTATTTCTGAAGCTAGTTTCTTCCCCAATATTCTTTCCTTCTCAAGAAGTTTTAGCCTCCAGAATTCGGTTCATCACCAAGATGGATAAACCGAAAGCTGAAAGCTAAACTCTTAGACAGTATATCTAACTGTTTAACAAATTTAATGTTTATGAGCAGATCCTCCATTATGTTTCACGTAAAGTTGATTAGAAAAAATGTGGTGGGAGTTTGGAGCCTTTGAAAGCGGCTCGGATTTAGGGTTTTTCTAGGGCTATTTCAATTGTTGAAACGTTCGCCTTTTGCCCCTCGGCCCTCTCAATCTCTTCGGTTCCAATGTTTATGGACTTGATTTTTAGGTCTTTGGCGAATGTTCTGCGTAGAAGCTCAACGGTGTCGACGGCTCTGCTTATGGCTCTGCCTCTAGCCTTCACTATGAGATTCTTGGCGCCAGCGTTTAGGAATGTTAGGCAGGCAACGACATAGTTCATCACTGGCTTCTTACCGATCAGAACAACATTCTGGCCGGGGGCTGCGGCGGTGCTCTCTCCCTCTGACACTTCTCAACCTCCTTTTGAGTTGTTGAAAGCGGCGAAAGCCATTGATAGGCA
>JAPDJO010000048.1 GCA_029259115.1 Thermoplasmatota archaeon
ACTGGCCAATGGGAAGCGCGCTATGTATATTCTATGGCTCTTCACAGCCATACAGTCCAGTCAACATTATAGGAAAGGTTACAAAAAATCTTGAAATATTCAGGCAAGTAAAGAGCGGAATGAAAATTAGAGTTGAAACCGTTTGAGAGATGATTATTGTGGGATTTAAAGTTGTACATTATTCTAGAGTTAAAGCCGAAAACGTCGAAATAGAAGGATTTAAAGGAGTTACTGTGAGATGGCTCATCACAAAAGATGACGGAGCCGAAAACTTCGCCATGCGATGTTTCGAAATAAAGTCCGGAGGAAAGACAGCCTTTCACTCTCATGATTGGGAACATGAAGTCTTTGTCTTAAGCGGTAAAGGAAAGGTTAGATGCGGAAACGAGGAGAAAATAGTTGAAGCTGGATATGTAGTTTTCATCCCACCTAATATTCCTCACTGCTTCGAGAATTTAGGCGAAGATACACTGAGGTTTTTATGTTTAATCCCTTATAAAAAGTGATTTTTTCTGTATTTTTGTTGGACATTTAAACGGAAAGGTTTATTACATATTACGATACCAGATATATATCAGAGGGCGACCCTATGTTTGGCACACTAATCTTCATAGTATTCTTCGCATTATTCACAGTAGCATCCATTCTCATGCCAATCCAGTTTTTCCCAGGAAGCCTAATTGAAGAATGGCTAAACATCCCTGAAGAGTATGGAAACTATGTTTCAGCTGTAATAAATGGCTTAGTGTACAGCACAATAACATGGCTGGTATTCCTTATTATAAGCAAGAAAATCACGGAAGAATAAGAAAATCTCTAAACCTTTGAAGTTTATTGGAAGAAGAGTTAGAAAATTATTCCACTTGACTTGTTGGATATGAGAGAAAGCCCGTCAGCCTTATCTTACTGCCGCAGACCTTACATTGAATTATAAGCTCTTCCAGATCTTCGCCCCTCATCTTAGTTTCGAGTATCGTGTAGACTGTTTCTGTTTCATCGTCCGGGGATATTAATGTTCCACACTTTGGACATGGAAATGAACCGTCTCCCTCTATTTTTGTTAAATCGATCACATATACGGATTTTCTCGCCATTTTATCTCACCACTACATTGGATGTGTGCAGAGTCTTAGGTAGGTATTTATAATAATTTTATGAATTACAAATTCAGAATCAACTTCAAAACTGAACTAATGCCAAATCTTAAAAGTAAGAATTAACATTTTCCTCTACAATAGAGGAGTTTAACCATTGAAAAAGATTTTAGAAAATATCCCCTGCCTGGGCTGGGGCAAAAACATTGAATGCACATTCTTCGGCTCCCTTGATGCAGCACTACGTTTCCTAGGAGAACCAGTAAACTACCCATATCTTATGGGCGTCTCAGCAGCCGCCTTCCGCTTAAGATTCCATCAGCCGGAATGGTGCGCAAGCTCGCCTGACGCAGCCCTAGATGGAACATATCCAGAAGCCGCCATGAAGGCAATAGGATACGAGGGAGAATTCATAGTCAGAATGGTTCCGGGAGAAAAGGCCATAGAGAAAATGTTCCAGCTCATCAAAGAGGAAATAGACTCAGGAAAGCCCATGCTGGCTATAGGTCTAACAAGATTTCCAGATTGGGGAATAATTGCTGGATATGACGGGAAAAGGCTTCTTTGCCGAACCTACTACGACAAAAGCGAAGAATACTCGGTTGCAGAGGAATTTCCATGGATAATGTTTAGAATGAGAAAGAAAGAAGAGAAGCCTCCAACAGCGGAGGAAAACATAATTAATTCAATAAAATTAGCCGTTGAACTAGCTGAAACTCCATTTATAGACCGTTACGCCAATGGACTAACAGCCTACGATGTTTGGATAAAAGATTTAGAAAATGAAGAAATGTTCTCAAAAATGAGCCAGAAAGAGCTTTTTATTCATTGGCACATTAACGGATGGATATACAACAGCCTATACGACGCAAGAAACGCAGCCGTAGAATACCTCAAAAAAGCAGAGAAAATTCTGGAAGGAAAAAATAGGGAAATAGTAAAAGAAGCGACAGAAAATTTTGATAAAGTCCGGAAAGCCATATTCGAAAACTGGATATACTTCACAATGCCCCACTGGGTAAGGCAGGGAAGGACATGGACGCCTAAAGCAACAATAGAAGTAGACAAATGGACACCGGAAATGAGAAGAAAAGGCGCAGAAGCACTAAAAAACATAAAGAAACTAGAAGAAAAAGCCTTCAACATACTCAAAAAGATAAGGTGAAAGTTTATCCATTCACCCACGAAAATCTCGGTTTCATAAAGTCGCTGCAAAACATCAACAAACTTCTCCTTTAACCAGAAATTTAAGTTTTCAGTACACATTTTTAAAAAATAAAGTAAATATTCTGCATTTTCCTTAGAAATAAGTAAGGACAAGCAATGCGGAAATCTAAGCCGCAACTACTCGCAATATGCTTTCTACTTCTAATTCTAGGATTAACTCTGTCATCCACTTTCAATAATCCAAAAATTGAAGAATCAAAAAATGCTAAGCCCGCCAAGTTTGAAGAGTTGATTATTGGATTAGAAAACATTTCCAATGCATCTTGGCAAATTCTGGAAGATTTAATTCATGCCCACAACGCAAGGATAAAAGATATTGTACGCTTCGGCAACAAAGTTGAAGCAATAGTTGTCCGCTTACCCCAAACTAATTCTGAAAGCTTCATCAATTCCGTAAAAAGATATTTACAGCCCACCTACATCGAATATAACGTTGCATATAAGGCATGCTTCGTTCCTGACGATCAATACTGGAGCCTCCAGTGGGGACCACGAAAAATTGAGGCAGACTACGCTTGGAACATCACCCTAGGCAACTCTTCAATTCTAGTCGCCATAGTTGACACAGGCATAGACTGGAACCACCCCGACTTGTCGGCGAATTATGTACCATTAGGCTATGACTGGGTAAACGATGACTCTGATCCAAGCGATGACAATGGCCATGGTACTCATGTAGCTGGGATAGTGGCGGCTGTGATTAACAATAGCATCGGTGTG
>JAPDJO010000082.1 GCA_029259115.1 Thermoplasmatota archaeon
ATTGCCCTCTACGAAGAGCTGTCAAGTCAACTACGAGTTCTGGAAGAGAGGTTCCAATGGCGACTAGAAAGAAGCTTACAGTATATTCTGGAATTTTGAAGGTTGCTGAAAGCATTATGACCAACTGAATAACAGCATAAGCTCCAACAGCTATTCCAACAAAACCTAAAATAGCAATCGTGATATGGCTTAGCTTTTCGCTCTTCGTTATTTGCTCAAAATCTGGAGTTTTCCGGGTATCGCGGCTGGCTACGGTCTTTATTATTAGCATGTAGATTAGCCAGCTTCCAACCAAGAATAGCGCGTTAATTCGTGAAATATATCCCTTTTCAACGATAGAAACAACAAGCATAAGCGCTAAAATTAAGCATGACCCTGCAGCGAGAACTCTCCTTCTTTTAAATTTGAATGAAGCGCCAAAAAAGGGTAGAATACCAAAGATTAGAGTTAACTGTGCTAGTACGGAACCTATAGAGTCTCCGGCATCAATGTTTCCATAACCTAAGGCGCAAGATATTATCGAATTGACTATTTCTGGCAAGTCTGTGCCTATGGAAACTAATGTAAAGCCTATCATAAGCGGAGATATGCCTAGGGCCGAAGCGAGAATAACTGAATGTTCAACAGCCTTATCGCTGGATAAGGCCATAAGCAATATTCCAGCAACAAGTATCATCATCCTAATATTAATCCAAGCATTTTAGGGAGATCCCAGACGAGTTTGATTTTAATGTGCTTAATCTACTATTAATAAGTCTTGCAGACAAATTCGATTTACGAAGTATTATAAGGGATGATTGCAACTATATCTTAGTAATCTATGGACGATTTGATTTGAAGAGTTTAAAAGCTTCTAGAGTAGATGGTTTTAAATCCAAACCTATAATCGTATCATCTGAGTCTTCCATATCTGAAATTATGGGGATTCTTAAACACAACAACGCATACGAAGTCTTCATTCAAGAGGGAGATAAAGTCAGCATAATTACCTTAAGGGAGATACTGAAGGCCGCGGATATCTCTATGAAGGTTTCTTCACTCATGTTTTATATTCCCAAGCTTTCGCCTGATGATACTGTTGGAAAAGCCGCCAAACTCATGAATGATTACAGGTTAAGAGCCTTACCAATAGTTAATGAAGGAACCATGGAAGGCACAGTTACCGCACAGTCCTTATGTCGAGCTCTTTTATCTGTAAGGACATTCAGAAGCGTTAAAATAGGTAAGATGATGACGAGAAAGCCGATAACCATAGACAAGGGAGAATCTGTATCAAAGGCTCGTAGCATGATGCTCAATAACAGCATAGATCATCTACCCGTTTTAGATTCGGGAATGCTCTGCGGAATCCTAACCTCAAACCACATTGTTTTATCCATGTTTCCCAGGGAAGGAATGGAGAGAGGAGCATTCGTCAGTAGACCGTCAAGCCATTTGGACATCAAGGTTTCAGGACTGATGGATTCAAAAGTTTTAGTATGCGACCCAAAAGAAAGGGCTTCATCTGTATTAAAGAGAATGATAGAGAATGAGAAAACCTACTATATAGTTCATCATTGGCGTGAGATTCAGGGCATAGTAACCTACCGAGACTTTGTTTACTTTTTAGCTGAACCAGAAAAGCTGGATATTCCCGCATACATAGTGGGGCTGCCAGACGATCCCTTCGAGGCTCAGTTAGCTAGGATAAAATTTATGAGAAACGCCAAAGCCTTACGTAAATCCTTTCCGAAAATAGAAGAGATACGTTCGACAATTAGAACTAGAGATATTTCGGGTGATAGATGCAGGTACGAGGTTAATGTTTTAATCAGAATAGCGGGAAAGCGTTACATCTACTCGCAGGACGGTTGGGAACTTCCTTCAATCTTCGACTTAATCACAGATAAGATGATGAGAATTCTAACAAAGAAGCGTAAGAGATGGAAAAGAAACATAAGAAGGTTCCCTTAACATCTTACAAATTTCAAGCGTCAAAATAACGGTGAAATAGGCAGGGAATAGGAATTCAATGGCTTTCACACTCTTACCCTTCGCATCCAGTTAAAGTAAGCTCCTAAATCGAAAGATAGAATTAAGGATGGCTCAACATAGCAATGTAAATAGCATGCGTTACAATTTTTGACCTCTTCCCAGTTGTATTTTTCCATATTTTCTTAACGTCTTTATGCAGAAGGGAAGCGTAGCTTTCATATTCTTGCCGAACGTAGCAGGGCATGATTACATCGCCTTTCGGCGACACGTTAATAGCCGTTATGACACAGCTAAAATTCTGTAATTAGTTGATGGTACCAGTCCCAATAAGCGGAGGGTAATTTACCCCTAAGTGATGGAGCTTGGCTTCTAGTTACAGAAGCAACGAGGATGAGACTTGAGTTTCTAGCCCAGGTTCTGAGAGCTTTTCCGTCATCATCGCTTAAAGTTGTCAAGTAGGAAGCGATTTCCTTGGCGATATTCCAGGTCTCCTATTTTTCCATACAGTTCTTAATTTATTAATGTCAGCTGCTTGTGGTTCTGGTGGGTTGTTAACTAAGCGTCAGCTCGTTCTGAAACAGAAGAATAATGATGTTGAGATACCGTTCCAACTTTATGTGCAGGAAATAAACCCGATGACTTACGCTATGGCAAGATGAACATGATAATCCATGATATGGAAGGTAAAGGTAGGCGACACTTTAAAGACCCTCTTTTTCTTGAAGGCGGTACGATAAAGAAATTCGATAAGGTTACAGCTAATCCCGTGTGGAATCAAAAAGGCTATGATGCCGACTTTTACGAAAGCGACTCTTACAGTAGGTTCCTCTTTGGAATTCCGCCTAACAACACAGCAGACTGGCGCGCGCTACTAAATTCTGTTTTACAAGCCGCTGCCAATTATCAATGAAATAATGGTTGCTATTGCAATGATTACTACCGTCTCTGGAAGGGTTACTTTCCAAGATACTTGCGCT
>JAPDJO010000078.1 GCA_029259115.1 Thermoplasmatota archaeon
TAACTTCTTTTCGCCAACTCTAATACGTTCCTTCACAAACATATTTACGCTTCTTGGATGAACGGTGTTGTAATAATTGTCCCAACATACCAGAGGTAAATTAATGACACGTTTGAATTTTCTCTTAAAATCTCTTAATAAATATGTAAAGGGATTAGCTGAAATATAAATTACATCTTTTAAAGGTTTTTGAAACGTACATTGTAACCATTGAAGAGTTGAAGAACCTCGAGATCTCACCACTTCGATATTCAGATTACTTCTAAGCATACGAAGAATTTTCCAATTACAAGCATCTAAAACGAGCAATAAAGCCTTTTCATTTTCATTAAAGAGCTTGTAAATAAGCTTTGCTTGATCTTTGAATTTTTTCAACTGACATACCTCGCCAAATTAATAAGGTATATAATCAATGATTTTAACAATATTTATCACTAAATTGTACACGATCTCAAGGGAAACTTAACCATCCCTTCATTGTTAGAATATAGATTAATGCTTGCAGTTTTGCGGCTTCAAAGTCCCTTGTGACCGTGTAAATCCACGCGCATTTTGGGATAGTCAATATAAAACGCATAAGAACTTCTTTAAGTCCCCAAATATTGTATTTACGCATCAAGTAGCCGTTTAATACTATTGAATCTAAGCTCTTTTCAGAAACGTTATGTAGGCAGTAAGGGTCTTTAACTTTTAAGAAGCGGTATCCCTTCTTAATGATGTACCTTCCAATATAGTCGTCTTCCCATATATGCAGATCTCTTGGAATTTTTATGTCCTTCACAGCCTCCGTTCGGATTAGCGTGTCATGCATCATACATCTTTCAGAACGCATTTGCTTAACAAGCATATCTCTTATGGTCATACGATAAAATTTGCTCATAGCATAAGCTATATGATACCTAAGCTTCTCGATCGGAACGGCGACTCCCCAAATAGCACCCACATCATCCCTGATAAGTTTGGATGCCTTCTGAAACCAGTTCTTACATAAAATTACGTCACTATCAACGTGAAGATGCCATTCTGTTTCGGCAGCCTCAATTCCCTTCTGTCTTGCAGTCGCCCTGTTTCCGCCAGAATCATCAATTATCACAACGTTCGGATATTTCTTAAGGAACTCAACAGTTCCATCGGTACTTCCCCCGTCAACAACTATTAGCCTGTTAACGGGAACATTGGCATATACAGACTCGACACAGTCCCTAAGGCAAGGTTCCATGCTATTTTTAGTTAAAAGAACAACATCAATTGATTTCTCTCTTCCCATTTATGCCCGTCTCCGCTAAACGTCGAAGCCGATTCCCTTGTTCATAGATGTTTCCACGTTTCTTTAAAGTTTCGATTAATTTCTTTAGTTGCATACCCGCGCTTTTCGCCTAATATCTGATATATCCTTAATAGAAGCTTCAAATTAAGTTAAGAAAGCGAATGGAATGGAAATGAACTGAACTTTAACTGCACCGATGATATATTAAATCGAAAATTTTGTCAAGTGTCGGTAATATTTAAGGTTTGGGATTTAAATTTAGTGTGCTGGTAATGTGAGTAAATATGCAAATAGAAGAAATAATAAAACTAGTTACACAAGTAAAGCCGGAAATATCCCGAGAAGAATTCCTAAAAATGATAAAGAAAAAGAAAGAAGAACTAGGAAAATACTTTACAGAAGAAGCCATCGCCAGAATAATCGCCTCAGAATTAGGCGTAAAAATTCCCAAAGAAAAAGAAGAAAAATTTGAAATTTCAATCAAAAACTTAATTGCTGGCTTAAATGACGTTACAGTTTCAGGTAGAATAACCTCGATATATCCAATCCAAACCTTTAAGAAAAAATTCGAAAAGGAAGGAAAAATTGCTCGCCTACTCCTTTCAGACAATACCGGAGAGATAAATATAGTTCTATGGAATGAAAAAGCAGACTTAATTGAGAAAGGAATCCTGAAAAAAGGGCAGAAAATAAGAGTTTCACATGGATATACCCGTGAAAGCTTCAGAGGAGGAATTGAGCTGCATGTTGGCGAAAATGGAGAAATAGAAATCCTAGAAGAAAGCTTCCTAAAAATAGGCGAGCTAAAAATCGGAGACGGCCCCATCAACGTAAAAGGAAAGGTTGCATCTCAAAAACCGCTCATCAGAAAAGTTAAGACTTCAAGGGGAGAGAATGTTCTGCTGGCAAGTTTTGAAATAGAAGATGAAACAGGCAAGGCATGGGTTTCAATCTGGAGAGAACTAGCCGAAAAACTAGAAAAAGAAAACCTAAAGAAGGAAACAACCATAAAATTAAAGAATTTCTACGTAAAGAAGGGATTCAGCGAAGGAATAGAAATATTCTCAAGAAAAAACTCATCCTACGAAATTATCTCAAACAATCAAACCTAATCTTAAGGATAAACTATTTAACTTGCATCCCATAAAGTTGCTTCTTCAGCAGGTGTTAGCAAATGTATAAAAATCAAATTCTACTCCCAGTAGACGAACTGCCAACAAAATGGTATAACATAATTCCAGACCTTCCAGAGCCTCTGCCTCCACCAAAAGAGCCAGAAACAGGCCCTTCACGAATGGAGTTCCTACAGAAAACACTCACCAAAGAATGCTTGAGGCAGGAACTTTCAAATGAAAATTGGATTCCAATCCCGGATGAAATTCAACAACTCTACATTCAAGCCGGCCGTCCACGCCCACTATACCGCGCCCTAAGACTAGAAAAACGCTTAGGCTTAAAGAAGGTTAGACTTTACTATAAGCGTGAAGACCTTTCGCCGACCGGCTCGCATAAGGTTAACACTGCATTGGCTCAAGCCTACTATGCGGCTGAGGAAGGCAAAACCACGCTTGTAACAGAGACTGGCGCCGGACAGTGGGGAACCGCCCTGGCTTACGC
>JAPDJO010000001.1 GCA_029259115.1 Thermoplasmatota archaeon
CCAGATGTGTATGAAGTAAATTGTTATGTAGCCTATGGCCGCGATTGTTTCTCCGATAACTATTAAGCCTACACGGGTCTGGTATTTGTCGGATATTTTGCCCCAAATGGACGCTTGTGAGATGCTGTTGGCTATCATGGATAGACATGCGAGCAACGTGGTTTCTGTAACTGAAAGCCCTAAAATAACTCTCAAGTATAGGGATAGAAAAGTGTAAAAGAGTCCTCTCCTTACCATGGCCATGAACTGGAAGCTGGAAAGTCCAGCGACTATTCTGCCAGTGAGCATAGTTAAGCAAAATATACCTTTTACTTATTCAACTTTTCGTCAACCAATTAGCATAATTCACTATTCTGCGCAGTATTGGGCAATCAGTTCGGTATCAGAGCTATTCAAGATCATTTAAAATTCATTAGCTAACTATTCTGGTTCTTTAAGACTGGATGGAAGTTATTTCTCATCAATTAAAGCTTGTTAGGGGATTGCTGAAGAAAGAAACTTCATTATTAAGTCTGGATAAATTCCAAGAATGAATGAGACTAGAGCTAGGATAAAGAGAGGAATAGTCATAGAGAATGGAGCTTCCTTGGTTTCTTCTAGATTTTTTGGAAGGGGGCCGAAAAAGACTCGCATTACAGGCCAGAAAGTGTAAACTGTGGTTAGGAAGGTTGCGAATATTCCGATTAATGCTGCAACTAAGCCTGCCGTTGTGCCTCCGATTCCTTGCTGAAATATTCCAGTAAACATTATCCATTCTGCTTGAAATCCGCTTAATGGTGGTATAGCCGAGAGAATCATAGAGCCAAGTATGCATAGAGTAGCTGTCAAAGGCATTTTTTGGGCTAGTCCTCCCATCTTCTTCATGTCTCTTAGTCCTGTTTGGCAAAGTATTATTCCTGCTACTGAGAATAAGATGCATTTTCCAATTGTGTGGCTGAGGAAGTAGAATATCCCTCCTGTTATACCCATCACTGTCAGGCTTCCTATGCCCAGCAGCGAGTAGGCTGTTTGACTTATGGTTGAACATGCGTATAGTCTCTTTATGTCATCTTGGGCTATTGTAAGAAAAGCTCCATAAACCATTGTTATTAGTGCCAATATCATAAGCGGAAAAGCAAAAATTTGGAATACCGCCGAAAGCTGATCAACAAGCAACCTTACGATAACATAGTTACCTAAACCAACTATTGTCGCTATTATAGCTGCAATAGATGTTGGATGTTCGCCGTGAGCATAAGGCAACCAAACGTGAAAGCCGAAAGTCGCCATCTTAACGAGCCACCCGACAAGAACGAGAAGGCAAACCCAGAAGGCTACTGGATTTCCTGAAAGCATATGTAAAGCGTTAATCTCGAAGCTTCCATTTGTGAAGGAGGCAATGATTATGCCTATTAGGAAGAGTGCTGCCCCAAAATGGTTCCAGATAAAGTACATCATTGCTATGCGATGTCTATCGATGTATCCATATAGATCGATCATCACATATGATGGAATCAGAGCCAGTTCTACAAAAACGTAAAGTTCTATAAGATTTGTGGAAAGTGCTACGCCGACGAGGCCTACTGCAAAAAGCAGATAAATTGAATAATAGACTGCATGCATCCCTTTCGCTTCTTCACCATATAGCTGTTCAATTCTATGTTCCATATAATGTATAGAGTAGGCGGCACATGCGGCGCAAACAAGATTCATGATAAAGGCTACAGGTAGGCTGAGGCCGTCGGCTAGAAAACCAAATTTTAACGTGAAAATGCTAATGCTCCAAGTGTATTCTTCGCTAATTGGCTGGGAGCCATTCCATAAATCGACTCCGACAAGCAACAAAAGAATAGTTGTGTACGTTAGGATTCCGCAGGCTATCCAGCCTACATATTTCCCGATCTTCTTGCCTAGTAAAGCCAAAATTGGAGTGAGGAGCACGGGGACAAGAACTGTTTGAAGTAGTATGTATGGGATTTGCATTTATAGCACCCCCAGCCAGAGCATGGCTAAAATGGCTAATGCAAGGAATGACAAGACGTAAAGCATGTTAACGGAGAGAATTCCCGTTTGTATTCTTCTTAACCCCTTGTTGGCAATTGAGAAAACTCTTGGAACCCCTATGTTTAGGGCGTAGTCTATTGGATTTTCGATAAACTTAACCAGAGGCCTTCTCAAGGCTAAGGTTCCATTAACGAATACTCTGTTATAGAAGGCATCAATATACCAGCGGTTCCAAAGGAAAGTGTGAAGCTTCCTCAAAATGTCATGTCTTTCAATGAGTTTCTCGGCTTCCACTTCGCGTGATATATAAAGTTTGTAGGCTGGAATTGCTCCCACCAGAATCATTAGTATAGATAAAATTGGAAGCAATATGCCAGCCGTAGCTGGTGAACCGTTTGCAGCTGAGCTTGCAGATAGCCCTTGGCCTTTAAAAACTGGCAGTTGAAGGACTTTAATGAAGTAATTGTCAAAAGTGTTATATAGAAAATTGCCGATGAACGGGCCCATAAGACCTATAACGACTGTTAGGCCAGCTAGAACTCCGTATGAGAAAAGCATTATTCGACTTGTCTTCTCACCGCCATCCGAAGTTTCTTTAGGCTCTTCTCCATGCTTGAATATGGCTCCCATGAAACGTACGGTATAGAAGGCTGTAATTGCAACTGTAATTAAGGCTATGGCAAATAATGCGTATTGTCCGCTTTCTAAAGTTGCGGCTAAGATTTCGTCTTTGCTCCAGAATCCGGATAGCGGCGGGACTCCTATAAGTGCGAGGCTTGCTATCCACATGAAAAGCCATGTTAAAGGAAGAATACGCCTAGAAAGCCTCATTTCATGAATATAAATTGAGCCGGAAACGTGGATGAGGACGCCGGCGCAGAGGAACAGGGCCG
>JAPDJO010000040.1 GCA_029259115.1 Thermoplasmatota archaeon
TATCACCTTACCATCGAAGCCGACGTCTTCGAACCAGTTAATGGCTACCATGCAGCAGCAACTTTTAAACACAACAGCGGGGGAGCCCTAGTTGCCATAGGTTTAACAAGAACACCAGACATTAGAATAGCTGCACTTGCCCTTCTCATGTATTACCGCCCCGTAATTTATAAAGAAACATTTACTGCACCCGGAAAATCCAGGCTTGTTATCTTACAGCTTGGAGAAATGGGAGGTGTTTAAGTTTGATAAAAATCATAAGAAATGAAAAAGGACAGTTTTCAATAATCGCAGCTGTTTTGTTAGCTATAGTTCTCGTCACAGCGGTTGTTACAACCTACTCCATGATCAATTTCTCCTTACCCAAAGAGCAAACAAATGTTTTGTCTTCTGTTGACGAGATGAACATCTCCTTGAAACAAATGTTAGAGTTCGCTGTTGGATACTACTGTTCTGTGTTACAGGTAACTGGCAACGCAACCTTTGCACGTGAGTCGGCGCTTAATTATCTTAGCAGTGGGCTTGAATTCATTGCTGTTTCCCATCCGGAATGGAACCCTTCGTTCCAAATAGTAAACATGAACTTTTCAACGCAATGGTATGAGATTTCAAGTTATTCCGCAGGTTTCCTTCACATAGTTTATAACTTGTCAGGCATTGGAATTAACAATATAGTTTATAGTAGTCATTGCTCCTTGCTACTTAACATAGTAAACGTTACTGACACACACGCCATAGTCAGCGTAGTAAAAGACGAAAACCTTACCGAGTTAAACCTTAACTCGCAGAACTTCGTTTTTTACTACTACGATAATACAATATCAAGATGGACGCCCATAACTTCACAAGATGTTTTAGCTCAAGGCAATCAATATCTCGTGGAAATCCCAGATGAAGTGGATAAGACATGCTTTTTGCTTAAGGTCTCAGATGATAGAGGGATAACTGCAACAAGTTTCTATTCAACGATAAGAAAACCTCAGTACACGTATATTTTCAACTGGAACGCTACAGGAATGGAAAACATTTACTCCCAATTGGAATATGATAAAATTGTCATTGAAGTCCTCCAAAATGGCACTCTAAGATGGTTAGGTCAAAAGCTTTTGGACGGAAAGCCCATCCCACCAGTGCCAGTAAAATGTATTCGTGTAAGTGCAAATTCAAATGCTGAAAACCTTGAAGAGAGGCAGATACCCTTCCAAGTTGAGGATTGGGCTTCTGACTATACTGTTCCATTAGGCAGAAGCAACAAAGAAACAAAATTCTCGTACGGAAACATGATAGTCTTCTTGATAGATCACACAATAAAAAACGTCACTATATGGTGGGACGGCCGGGATTCAGCAGAACAAACATCATATGCAACTCAAAGAAACTTTAACGATAAAATACAAGCTTCAGGTAAAGCCATTTTAGATAACGGCGTAATAACAGTGACCATCAATTATGCAAGCGGCGACTTCTACATTGAAACTTCTACATGTAGAGCGGATTTCATGAGGATAAACGGTCACAATCCAAGATTTTATGCATCCCCCTCATTCCCAATAATCAATGGAACTGTCAGAGACATCGTTCAACAAGAAGCAGAATGGCCCAGATATTTCTACTGGGGTTTCCCAAACACCTATGCACAAATAGTCATAACTCTTCCGGCGAACACAACTTACTATACATATGCCATTCGACCAATCTTCGTAAACGCATCAACATGCCCAGAAAACAGAGCACTAACAGATCTAACCCCAATAATAATAACAAAAAGCGGAAACTTCCAAGTATTCACTGAAAACGGAACAAACAACCAGAAACCAGTTGCAGTTCAAACAAGCAGCGGAAGTTATTTCTTCTATAACTTTTCAGACGGAAAATGGGAGCATCATTGGAGTCAGTTCATATCTAATGGAGTTGGAGCGGGAATAATGTTCACTGACGTTAACAACATTAACCTTTACTTTTTCGACAGCATCGCAGGACAAGAAACTGGCGCATTAAAAGTTACAAAAAATTCTGGAGTAACCATCGAATTTTCACCCGTAGTTCTTCATCAAGCCTTATTCCAGTATCCACTCGACATAACATGGTTCGGCGCAGTCGTATCCATTGAAAATACGGATCTAATCTATGACCCGTCCGCTCCAGATAACGCAGGATTATGGATTATAGTTGAACACCCACCGGAAATCCAATTAGTCGAGTAAAATTTTCGTTACGCTTAGCCTAAAATTAGGCTTACTAAAAACCATATTATGTCTCCGAAGAAAACTGCAACTAGAAAACCAGCTGTGACAAACACTAACATAGGTAAACCTGGACTGGCCCAAACTTGCGGGTTAATATTTCCATTTTCAACTGCAGAGCCAAGCCTCTCCAATATTTCATTTCTGTCTTCATCCTTCGGAAAAATTATCAAAAACCTCTCTTTTTCGTCGTCTTCTTCTTTTATATCCTCCAGCGGAAAGTAAAAATCTTTTTCCCTAAGTTTTTCCAGAGAAACCTTATATCCGCAAAGGACAGCTAAGATTTTTCGCCAGAAAGGCTCTTTTTCTAGCCCTTCAAAAAGTTTGGAACGCATTTTAAGCTTCCAGAGAAGGTTTTGTAAGAGCATGTAGATAACGCTTGATGCAGCTAGAATCATTGAGTTTGTGAAAACTGTTAGCGGAAAGATTGGATGCCCACTTACAAGTTGAAAATTAAAAATGTTCTTTAAATAGATTGGAAAGGCCAATGCTAGGCACATGAAAGCCTTTGCATCCGCACCGCCGAAGGCGCCTAAGTAGAATAAGGCTACGGCTAAAGTCCATGTAGTT
>JAPDJO010000087.1 GCA_029259115.1 Thermoplasmatota archaeon
ATCTAGAGAAAAAAGATCAATAAGGCTAAACCTCGAAGAATATACGCTTCAAAATGGAAGGAAGATATACCTTTTAGCCGAGGGAAGACTTGTAAACTTTGCGGCGGCAGAGGGGCACCCTTCGGAGGTTATGGATATGTCCTTCTCAAATCAAGCGTTATGCATTGAATATTTAGCAAAAAATGAGAGGCTGCCGCCTAAAGTCTATAAAGTTCCAAAGGAAATAGACGAAACTGTAGCCAAATTGAAGCTTGAAGCTATGGGTATACAAATAGACACGCTTACAGAAGAGCAAAAAAATTACTTGAAGTCTTGGGAGATGGGAACAATTTAACATTTCGCAGAAAGACCATGGAAGTCCATAATAAAGTTTAAATTGTATTTCAGCTAAACAAGGCTACGATGTGGTGAGAAAATGGTTAGTAAAGACCAAGCAATCGGATGGATAATCCTCATAGTATGCGTAATCATAATAGTAGGCTACCCCACCGCGCTCTACATCTGGCCGGGCCTAGGAGATCTTGCATCAAACATGGCCTTCCTCCTTGTAGCAATACCAGTAACTCTAGCGATAATTCTAGTATTTGCTATCGGCGCCTGGATAGGGTGGACCATGGCTACCACCCCGCCGCCCAAACCGATAGAAGAGATAGAAACTGAAATTGAAGCTGAAGAGGAGAAAAAGGAAGAAACAGCTGAGACAACAAGTAAAACTGAATCCAAAGAGGAAGAGAAAAAAGGCGGGAAAAAGAAGGAATAGATTTTCAGCTGAGGGCGAGGGATGGCAAAGGCGAAAGCACTAATTCTATGCGGAGGACCCGGGAAAAGACTCAGACCAATTACCTACTATTTCCAGAAAACCATGATTCCCGTTGGGTTAAGGCAGAGACCATTACTGGAATATGTTATTAGACTGTTAAGATACTATGGAATAAAAGATATGATTCTACTTGTCAATTACAAATATGAGCAAATACAAAACTACTTCGATGACGGCTCAAGGTTCAACGTGAAAATTTCCTATCTTCATGACGATCCTAAACTTAAGGGGACTGGTGGCTCAATTCTAAACGCCTTCCATAAAAAGGCTGTAAATCCTAAAGACACCCTGCTCGTCTATTATGGAGACATCCTTACAAACCTAAATGTTCGGGAAATGCTAAATTATCATAAGAAAAGGAAGGCGCTAGCAACAGTGGCTTTAGCCTCAGGCTTTTCGGTGAGAGTCGGCTTAGCCGAACTTGACGATGAAGGGAGAATGAAAGGTTTTGTTGAAAAGCCAGTTCTAGAGAAACCAGTTAGTATGGGAATACTTGCATTGAGCGGGAAGATTTACAATTATATGGAGGAGCTGGCGGAGAAAAAACGAGAAATTGACCTTATGGGGGACGTTATACCCTACTTGATCGGGAACAACGAGCCAGTTTACGGCTACTTATCAAAGGCATTCTGGTATGATGTTGGAAGCACAGAAGCCTATGAAAAGCTAAATCCAAAGATGGTAGAAGAATTAATGGCTTTCCTCTTCAAGTAATAAGCAGTGTCCAAATTGGATTACCACCAAAAAATTTTTCCATTCGCAGTTGAA
Source organism: Thermoplasmatota archaeon (assembly GCA_029259115.1). GTDB lineage: Archaea > Thermoplasmatota > E2 > DHVEG-1 > B18-G2 > B18-G2. The sequence continues at coordinate 1,589 of JAPDJO010000087.1, forward strand.
GAACCCGAAGGAAAACAAGTTGAAAGAGACTTAGAATTAGCCATAACCATCTGTTTAACTGAAGAGAAGAGAAAGAAAAAAGCTGGAATTTTCGGAGGAGCGCCAGAAAAAGTAGTTTTTTTATCAAAGCTTTATTATCCATTCTGGACGGTACCATGCGAAAATGTAAGTTTAATACTTGATGGCCTAGGACAGAAAATGTTCACAGTTGACTATATGGCAATTCCCGATGTAGATAGCTTCATCGACCAGATAAGAAGTTGCGAGGGAAATGTTGACTTTTACAGGGCTGTTTTAAAGGCTAACTTGAGCACATTTGAGGAATTCATGGCTGAAATGAAATTTTCTTTCGATGCTGTAATTGGCGAGAAAGAGTTGCTCTCAGCCCTTCTAAGTTATATTCGAGGAAAGGAGGAGGAAAGCAAGGCTAAAGTTGCTTTATTGCCTCTGGTCATAAACGAGAAGGATGCCGTACAGATAGCGCAAGACTTTCTAGAACATGAAAGAATGACGGAAAAGGAACTTGAAAAACTTGAAATGGCAATTAAAAAACTGAAAGAAGAAACTGAGAGAATAGAACGGTCAATAAGCGAGAAGATAGCTCAACTACAAGGGTCATTTGAAAGGGAAATTTTCGAATTAAAACTAAAGGTAGACGAGGAAGAAAAGAGACTTCTAAGCGAAAAAGAGGACAAAAAAGCTAAGATCAAAAGGTTCACTCAGAAAGAAATTGAAATCCTACTAAATAAAAGCGAAAAGTTACAAAAGGAAATTCATAGGTTGGAAATGCAAAAGAAGGAATACGAACGGAGAAAGAAGAAAAGTCTAGAAGAGGGAAGAGTTGAACACTCGAAACGTTGGGACCTTTTGGCTTTGGAGGCAGAAAATAAAATTTCAGAGTATAAAGGCAAGATAAGGCTTTATGTACAAACCCGCGAAAAATTATCGTCTGAAATGAAAGAAAGCACCGAAAAAATAGAGAAGGAATATGAAGAAAAATTAAGTGAAAATAGGAAAAGAATCCCAAGCTTAGAAAATGCCTACAAATCCAAAATTGAGGCTGAAAGAAAAAAGCTTGAAGAACTACACACTCTCACCGAAAATATTCTAACCCAAATAGAATGGTTAATCGACCAGAAGAAAATGTATCTTTCTA
>JAPDJO010000044.1 GCA_029259115.1 Thermoplasmatota archaeon
AGAGGAGAGTGAGAAAACCAAATGATAGACATTGACAAAGCGATAGCAACGGCGGTAAAAACTGGAAAAGTCGAGTTTGGAGCGAAAAGCGCAATTAAAAACGCAAAGCTTGGAAAAGCCAAGCTAATAATCCTAGCTTCGAACTGCCCCAAGAATATAAGAGCAGACATAGAATACTATTCAAAACTCTCTAAAGTTCCCATCTACATCTATAAGGGAACAGGCATAGACTTAGCGGTTGTCTGCGGAAAACCCTTCGTTGTTTCAGCGTTAAGTATAAGAGAGCCCGGTGACTCAGAAATTCTTAAAGTAATAAAGCCTAGCGAATCTGGCGGGGAAGGAGAAGAAGCTGGCGAGGAGGTTGAATGACGAGCGGAATAAAATTTACTGCTGAGGAAATGCGTTATATCGCCCTTTTCGAAAGCATAACTGGCGCAACCGTCCGCGACTGCATTATAGACAATGAAAACAACCGAATAATCTTTGTTGTCAAGGAAGGCCAAATAGGAATGGCTATTGGAAGGAGAGGCAAGAATATACGTTTACTGGAAAGAATGACCGGTAAAAAACATGAGATAATAGAGTATTCAGATGACCCCGCCCAATTTATTAAGAATGCACTAAAACCGGCAAAAGTTCAAGAAGTTCGCATTACAGAGCGACCAGACGGAAAGAAAATGGCCGTAGTAACCGTTTATCCGCGCGATAAGGGAGTGGCGATAGGAAAGAATGGAAGAAACGCTGAAAGATTAAGATTTTTAGCTAAGAGATATTTTCAGATACAGAATGTAAGCATAATATAAAGGAAATTTTGATTATTAGGCTTTTGCGTTTTATTTAATGCATTAAGTTTTTATATAATGCCCTTTTCTGATTCTAGACCTAAAAGAGCAAGGAAAGTGGAGATTTGAAGATTGCGGGATGACGACAGCTTATTCCGTAAGTTTCAAAGGGCTCTGGCTTTGAAGGGTAACATTCGAATATTGCTTATCGACTCAATAGTTGGCTCCATTTTTTATGGAATGCTTGATCCGATATGGCAGCCTTTCGTCCTAAGTCTAGGCGCTTCCATGGCAGTATTGGGCGGCATACGTGCAATTTTAAGTTTGATAGGCTCCGTCTCCTCTTTTTTCTGGGGGAGATGCTCGGATAATATGGGAAGAAAGCCTCTTATAATCCTCTCTAATTTTTTAAGGGCTTCAGCCTTTACTGTTTGTTTAGCAGCTCATACGTGGCACTTGCTAATATTATACGCTGTTTTGATGGGTTTATCTGCAAGTTATATGCAGGATAATCCCGCAAGAGCCTCTTTAATAGCCGAGTCTGTAAAACGTGGAGAACGTGGAACAGCATACAGCGTATTAATGGCATTTTCAACAGCTGTATCCGCTATAGCCGCTCCAATAGGTGGAATTCTAGCCATGAGTTACGGCTTCTATATCATCTTTTATGGGTGTATAGCCGTTGATTTATGCAGCAGCCTGCTTGTGTGGCTTTTCATCAGGGAAACAGTCAAACGAAGAGCAAATAAACAAACTGGGTCACTACCTCAAAAATCGTGGATAAATTCCATTTATGAAATATTTCGTTTAGAAAGTCATCTTAAAGGCTTCTACGCGGGCGTTATTATGGATTCCCTCTCTTGGGGAATTGCTGGAGGCATCTTTTACGGGATGCTCGTTAAGGTTCACGGTTTTTCTGAGTATCAGCTTGGCCTACTATCTACTATAATGCTTTTTTCATGGTCAATTTCTCAAATTCCTATAGGAAAGCTTATGGATAAATATGGAAGGAAACCGTTCCTTTTAGCTTCAGAAGTCATTGGAATAATAACTTTAATAGGATGGCTCTTTTCAGATAACTTTCTATATTTTGCCATTCTTCAGTTCCCATATGGCCTTTTAATATCAACTTGGGTTCCTACAGTTTCCGCTTTTCTTGCAGACAATGTTCCAAAAGAATCCAGAGCTGAGGCTATGGGAAGACTGCAAGCCCTAAGAGGGATAATCTCCTTTCCATCCCCATACATTGGGGGCATGCTATTCGATTCGTTTGGTTTTTCGGCGCCAATAATCGCAAATATGGTAGGTGCATCTTTGGCGTTTCTCATAATCCTTCTATTTGTTAAAGAAGAAAAATAACGCAAAGTATAAAATAGTGGATAATGAATCTATGCTTTTGTTGTTGCGGCTACGGGTTTCTTTTTCGCAAGCATCTTCTCTATGAAAGGCCTTAACTTTTCGTTTTCAGCCTTAATTTTCTCCTTGCCAAGCGCCCTCATTTGTTCTGTCATTTCTGTTACTACTTGGGCGAATTTTACTCCTTCCGCGGCTGAAATCCATTCTATTCTTAGGCGTTCCGGACTCATACCCATCTTGGTCAGCATTTTATGTAAGGCTTCCATTCTAGCCTTCATCTTCCAGTTTCCGCTAATATAGTGGCAGTCGTAGGGTAGGTGGCATCCAGCGACAAGAACCATTCCGGCGCCAAGCCTAAAGGCTTCCAGTACAAAGTCGCGGTCTACTCGTCCGCTGCA
>JAPDJO010000003.1 GCA_029259115.1 Thermoplasmatota archaeon
AAGCAGTAAATCTTTAAGTCTAGTCAATTTTTTTCCTCCAATTCCGCCTAGGAGAGACTAGAATGTATGTAGAAATCCTATTTATGTCAATCTCTATGTGTAAGTTATACCTCTGGAACAAAACTGTTTTATGGATGATGGCTTTTCCTTAAGCTTATGATAGCGGTTATTGGCGCAGGCAGAGTTGGAAGCGCCGCAGCCTTTAACATTCTACGTTACAGAATAAGCGACGTCATTCTGGTTGACATTTATAAAGACTTGGCCGAAGGCGAGGCTCTTGACATGATGCAGGCGGCGCCAGCCCTAGAATTCGACGGGAAAATAAAAGGAACAAGCGACTACAGCGACATTGAAGGCTCAGAACTTGTAATAGTTACGGCGGGCCGAGCGAGACAGCCCGGAATGACAAGGCTTGAACTCATGAATGAAAATGCGAAAATAGTTCGATCCATTGTAAGAGAAGTTGTAAAGTATGCGCCTGATTGCAAGCTTATGATGGTTACCAATCCTGTTGATGTAATGACTTATGTAGCCTATAAAGAGTCTGGATTTGAAAGAAACCGCGTTTTCGGAATGGGCAATCTTCTAGATACTATGCGTTTCCGCTCCTACATCGCCTCAGAACTAAACGTTTCTAGGGAAGATGTCCGCGCTTTGGTTATAGGCGAACACGGCGACTCTATGGTTCCACTCGTTGAATATGCAAGCGTATCGGGCATACCAATAACAAAACTGCTTAGCAAGGAGCAAATAGACAAGATAGTAAGGCTTACAATTTCTTCAGGAGCCGAAGTAATCAAACTTAAGGGCTCAACCATCTTTGCGCCAGCAGTAAACATAGCAATCATGGCGGACGCCGTAATAAAGGGCAGAAACAGGGTGATGAGCGTATCCACCTATCTTCAAGGAGAATACGGCTTCTCCGACGTAGCGATAGGAGTTCCAGTAATTCTCGGCAGAAACGGCATAGAAAAAATTTTGGAACTTGAACTATCGCCAGAATCGAAAAGACGCTTCGAAAAATCAGTTTCAATAATAAAAGAGGCAATTAAGAAACTGAAAAACTGATTCTGGGCGGCATTCTCATGGAAAACTGGGAAAGTAAAGAAATAAAATTACGCCCTATAGGAATTATCGACAAAACCAGTAGAGAGGACGTTATGAAGATAACGGTCTATCCTGAATACGCCGAGGGCCTTGACGGAATCGAAGAACTGGACTATATCTATGTACTCTACTGGATGAATAGGCTCAGCGAAAATGACAGAAAAATACTGAAAGTTCATCCTAGAGGCGATGTAAATAAGCCTTTAAGAGGAGTTTTCTCTCTAAGAAGCCCTATGAGGCCAAATCCGATAGGATTAACCAGAGTAAAGCTCGTAAAAAGAGAAGGCAACATCTTATACGTTAAAGGGTTAGACGCCCTACCTAAATCTCCAGTAATTGACATCAAAAGCGGCTAAATTTGAACCCAAAAATTGGTGGACCGGGCGGGATTTGAACCCGCGACCTCCGCCTTGCGAAGACAGCTTTTGCCTTCTTTTCCGAAAATAAGCTTAAATTGGGAAGATTTCGAGAGCTATGTCTTCAATGTTTATCGCAATAGGAATACTGCTAAGGATCGTATTAGGTATGCTAAGCAGTTTGCTGATTGTCTGTTAGAGAACAATTATAGTAGGTTGCTTGAGCTTAGTGATGATAAGCGAACACATGTCATGAAGGCGTTAAGTTGTCTTGCTAAGTATCTTGGAGTTTATGAGAATTTCAAAAAGGCGGTCAGAGATTATGGGTTAAAGTGGAGTGGCAGAAGCTCTGATGAGAGAATTATTGATAGACTAACTAAAGTTACGAATCCAGATGAAGTGTTTGAATGGATCAGAAAGGTAAAGTTAGCAAATCCAGACTTTGAAGACTTCCTGGATCTAATGGCAATTACAGGTTTGAGACTTAAGGAAGCTGTCAAGTGTTATAATCTCATTATTAACTTGGCAAGACAAGGAAGACTTGAAGAATATTACAATGAAAAGAATGAGTGCGTTGAACATTTTAGGTTTAAAGAACTCTTCATTAGAAGAACTAAGAAGGCATTTATTAGCTTCATACCTAAAAGCTTGGTTCAGAAGATCAGCAAGAATAAACCCTTAACAGTTAATATTCCAGTTGAAAGAGTTAAGCGTCAAGGATTACCAAGAAGGTTTAGCGATATCAGAGAAGCTCATGCAACCTTCATGACTAAATATCTTAGACCAAGCGAAATAGACTTTCTACATGGAAGAGTAAGTAGCTCGATCTTTATTAGAAACTACTTTGATCCAGCATTAATTTCAGATTTAAAAGAAAGAGTCATCAAAGCAATAAGCGAAATTCAAACTCTAATTTCCTGAATTTTTTCTTATAATTGAATTTTCAGTGATGATATGTGTTGACTTTTAATTGCTTGCAAAGAAAATTAAAAATAAAAAATCACATGAATTTTAACTTTGGAGATGCAATTGAGCGCCTCATCCATACCGGATATTTGGAA
>JAPDJO010000090.1 GCA_029259115.1 Thermoplasmatota archaeon
CCTTTAACAATTTCTTGAGGGTATGTTAATAAATATGATCGTGTGAGGCCTTTACCATTATCATTTCTTCCAGTTACAAGTGCGCCTATTAAAGACGACTTTCCCGCATTAACACGTCCTACAACATTAATTGGGATCATCTCAATTTCTTCATCTAAGACTTCCTCAGAACTCAGTTTATATAATCCAATGTAACCCTTATCAGTTTCTATGCGCTCCCGAGATACTATTTTAACGCCCGCCTCATTACATAATTCATCTAATATTTCTTCAGACTTAGATAGCTGCTCTTCAGACAATCCATAAATTACCCATTTCTTATTATGTAAATCTTCTACACCAATGACAAATGTGCCCTCACCTTGACTTGTGATGAACTTTATCTGTGCTATAAGCTTTGAACGGCGACGGGAGCTTAAGTCCTTTTCAAGTAATATTCTCTTAAATTCCGTCTGCTCGTTCTCCCCATTTCGAAGGAGAGCTAATAATTTGTCATACGACATAAGTAAAGCCTCAATAAGATATCCATATTTTTAAGGCATCTTTAGCATATAATCTACGATATTACAATTTTATATTAAAAAGTTTAGTTATACATAAAACATTTCATATCCAGTAACATTAGGTATAATTGTCTCAGAAAGGTTTCCAACTTGTCATACAGGAATATTCTTGAGATATCAATTCATACTACTGTTATTTTTAATGCGCTAATAGTCAATTCCAGCACGTGCCAAAATGTTTTTCTTATACGGATGTTTGATTTCTTTCATTTCTGTTACTAGGTCAGAGATATCTATTATTTCTTTTGGGGCGTATCGTCCTGTAAGAACAAGTTCAACATGTTCGGGTTTTTCTTTGATCAGATTTATGACTTCCTCCGTTTTTACTAGACGAAGCGACATGGCGACGTTAATCTCATCTAGGATTACTATGTCATATTTTCCACTTTTCACGATTTTTTTGGCTAGTTCAAATGCTTCTTTCGCTATTTTCATGTCCTTTTCGCCTGGTGGAATTTGAGTGACAAATTTTCCCTGACCGAAGGCTTTTAGGGTTAGGTTTGGAAGTTTTTCTACTATGTATAATTCTCCATAATCGAATCCGCCTTTGATAAATTGGATTATGTATACTTTTAGGCCTCTTCCGATGGCTCTTAGGGCTAATCCGAAGGCAGCAGACGTTTTACCTTTTCCGTCTCCAGTATAAACTTGAACAAGTCCCTTTTTAAGTCTCGGATTTGTCATTTCTTTTCCTTTTCCAGTTTTATTTTCTTTTTTAAGAGTATGTCCGCGATTGTGTATGGATCGCTTTCCCTATTCATGATCTTTTCAATAAGCGGTTCTAGCGTTTTCTCTGTTTTTAGCTCGGCTATAATTGTGTCTGCGAGCCGCTGGCTTATTGCTTCTAGAAGTTCGGCTTCTACTCTTTTTCTCCTTTTCCTTTCGAGTTCTCCTGCTTCAAGGTATTTTCTATGTTCTTCAATAGCCTTTAGTAATTCGTCTACTCCTTCCCCGGTTAAAGCTATGGTTTTTATCACTTGAGGCTTCCATTTTTTCTCCGTGTTTAGTTCGAGGGCGGAAAGCAGATCAATTACTGCTCTGTCGGCGTTTTCTCTGTCAGCCTTATTAATGACAAATATGTCGCCTATTTCCATTAATCCAGCCTTTATTGCTTGTATTTCGTCGCCGAAGCCCGGTGCGAGTACAACAATTACTGTGTAGGCGACTTTTACTATGTCAACTTCAAGTTGGCCTGCACCTACTGTTTCAACGATTATGTAGTCTTTTCCGGCTGCGTCTAACACTTTTATTGCGTCTTTTGTTGCTTTTGCCAGTCCGCCTAGACTGTTTCTACTCGCCATACTCCTTATAAAAACGCCCTCGTCTAGGCTTAGGTTCTGCATTCTTATTCTGTCGCCGAGGAAAGCTCCGCCAGTAAAGGGACTCGTGGGGTCGACGGCAACTATTCCAACTGACTTTCCGTTTTCCCTCAGTTTTTTAACAATTTTTTCGATAAGTGTGCTTTTTCCTGAGCCTGCTGGCCCAGTTATTCCTATGACATAAGCTTTTCCAGTATGTGGATATATGGCTGAGATTATTTTTTGGGCTTTTTGGCCATTGTTTTCTATTATGGTTATTGCTCTCGCTATGCTTTTTTTCTCTCCAGCGAGTATTCCTTGAACTAGCTTTTCAATTTCTGTCAAGCTTTTCCACTTTATGCCCTTTTCGGCGCATTCTCCTTAACAAACTTAACTATAACATCCGTTGGGGTTCCGGGACCGAATATTTCCTTTATTCCTATAGCCTTTAGTTTTGGGACATCCTCATCGGGGATTATTCCGCCTGCGAATACCATTCGTCTTTTACGCCTTTTTCCTTCAGAAGCTGCATTATTCTTGGGAATAAAGCCATATGCGCGCCGGATAGAATGCTTAGGCCTATTA
>JAPDJO010000022.1 GCA_029259115.1 Thermoplasmatota archaeon
GCAATCCACACATCATAAGTCTTTTTAGCTCTATTTTCTTCTCTAACAATAAAAGTCCTGTAAAACGGCATTCCAAAAGAACTTTTAGTTTCAATTCCCCTTAATATTGCTCCATCTTGTTCTTCAAGGAATTTTTTAAAAGATACCAATTTTTTCTGGCTTCTTTCTTGTATTTTATTCCAAAGCCTGATGATAGATGGATTAAAATACGAAATGTAAATGAACCAATTGTTGACATTCGCTTCTAGTTCTTTCTGCGGAATAGAGTTTAGGATTAAATCATCGTCTTCATAAATAATTTCCTTCACATTTTTTATTTTCCTTGCAAAAGCTTGCGCATCTTCAAGATTTTTAGGTAATTTCTTCAGAGCAACAATTTTACAAAGAAAAGAAGCTCGATTTTGTTTCTCTTTATCTTTGAGTTTCCGGGCAACAAATAATATTTCTCTATAACTTGTCTGTTCTGAGAAAGCTGATCTTTGCCAAGTTGATATTATATATTCTATTTGGTAGTTTTAACTAGCATTTCTCGAATTTTCCTTGTAGATATTGCCCTCAGAAATCTTGACGGGTAAACTAGAGCCATTCTTCCGCCAGGTTTAACAAATCTATCTGCTAAAAGCAGAAAATACCCATATAACCCCATTTGCTTATGTATAAGCTCCTTATACTCCGCCAAGCGCTTTACAAGCTCATCCTTATACCGTTTCGGTAATCTTTCTTGTCTTGTGAAAGGCGGGTTCATTATTACAAGATCAACCTTTTCAAGAGGTATTTGCTCTCCGCCCATACCTTCAAGCGTTACAACACCCTTCTTAACATAGACTTCCTCTTCGCTGGGTTTTCCCTTCATAAACATTTCAAGCGTAGGCCTACGATAGGCTAGACGCAACTCCTTAGAAATAGCCGGAATAGTATCACCAGGCTTCAATTCAGTAGAATCCCAAACAGCAATCCTAATCTTCTCGGATTCAAAACCAGCCAACAAACCCTGCAAAGATAAATGCACAACGGCCAAGTGCGCCGCAAAAGGCATAATATCAATCCCAGTCAAATCTTCCTCCAAAAACTTACGGTGCATCTTCTCCAAGTCAACAAAGCCCTTCTCTTGTTTCAAAAGTTCCCTTTTACGTCTATAAGCAGCTACAAGCAAGGTTCCGCTACCCACAGCCAAGTCCATAACCTTCGCATCATAACGGTCAATAGCCAACTGAGCCAAAATCTCAGCAGCCTCATTATTCGTATAAAAGGCAGCAACAGCCTTCCTAACCTCAAAAGGAATAAGCTCATGAAACACTTTACCAAGAACATCATGCCGGATACGCTCAGGAGCCAACGCCTTAATAACCATAACAACCTTCCTGATAACATCAACCGCCCTATCCGGCAACCTAGAAGCAACATCAAAACCAAAAATAGAACTATAATTCCTCTTCAAAACAGGCTCAAAATACCTAGCCAAATCAGCCGGCCGCTCAATCTTATCCTCATCCAAACCCGGAAAACTAGCATCAATACTAGACAAAACATGATAAAACAAAAGCTGATTAATCAACAAATAAGTAGCAGCCTCACGCATCTGCTCAACCGGATACCTACCCTCCTCATACTGCAAAATATTCTCAAAAACACTCCTACCACCAAAAATATCCTCCAACTCCTCACCCTTCAACATACGAACACTAGCAGTAACAAAATCAACAGCCTCACGCAAAACCCTAATAGCCAAACCAGTATCAGCCTCAACAACAGGAACCCTCAAAACATGACCAGCAATCCAATCAGCAACCTCACTCAAATTACCCCTAAAACTCTGACTAGGCCTAAAATCCCTAAAAATAGCCATAACAGTATACTGCGTACGCGAATCAACAGCAACCCTCCTCAAAACCTCAGCCGGCCAAGGCCTACGCAACTCCTCAGGAAACAAAATAGCAAAAGCCCCACGAGCCTGAGCAAACTTAGAATAATCATACAAACGCAAAACAGCATTCATCAACTTCGACTCAGCGCCAAGCTTAGTCTCAACCACATAACATCCACCATTCTGCAACAGCAAATCAGGAACCAAACGCCCAACAGGACTAACAAAACTAATTTCAGGCGTAACCTTCACGCCACGCTTCTTCAACTCTTCAATAAGCAACTCACGAACAGTATACTCAGTAGGCCTAAACGACACCTAGCACACCAAATACAAAATAGCCAAAAAACAAAATAAACCTAACACTAAAACAGCCTAACGCTTCCTCTTTGAAACCCTCAATAGAATAGTCACTACAGAAGTTAAAGCCAACA
>JAPDJO010000038.1 GCA_029259115.1 Thermoplasmatota archaeon
ATTTTTCCTTGAATCCACAAGCTTTACATCATCTAGTGAAAGCTGTGAGGAGCCGACAGCGAGTGATTTGAACTTTATAGTAACAAGTGTTCCGTTTCCATTTACGCCTAGAACATCTCCTGTTAGGCAAGAGTCAACCCAGACTATTCCATGCGTAGAATTATAATGATCATTAAAAGCAACAACCCAGAAAAAGGAATCCTTTCCAGTTGAATTCAGAAAAGGCCCTTCAATAACCTGGCTACCGTTAAGTATTGAAGAGTTGTAGAATAATTTGAATTCGTATCCATATAGGTCAAGCACATTACAGATACTAACATTTACAATGAAAGATTCATTAAGGGAATCAATCACTTGCTCTTTTGGAGATACATACACGTATGTAATGTATGAGCCAGCCTGCTCGCTTTTTAAAAGGTAAAATGATAGAAATGAAAGGGCAATTATGAGTATGAGGCATTTAGGGATGTGCTTTTTCAACACGGTTTTCATACCTCGCATTTCTGTTTAAATATTACAATAAAAAGGGGAGAAGGGAGATTTAAGCTTCTATCTCGGTTGCCACGCTTACCAGGTCGTAGATGTCGATTTGGAAGTCGAAGTTTATGTCTACTTGGGCGAATTCTTCAAGGTTAAAGTTCATTTCTCCCATGATCCAGCCGGGAGTGGAGCCTATTCGCCTCGCCACGTGTACAAGATCATTAATGTTAACTTTGTTGTCAAGGGTTATGTCTCCTTCGCAGATTCTTACGCTTGATATCTTATATACCCTCACTATGCCATTTATGTCGCCGATATCAGTTATGCTTACAGTGAATTGTCCGCCTTGAACTTTTAGTTCACCAGTCGCGTTTTCAACAATAACCGATGCTGTCCATTGATAGTTTACATAATTTTGTTCGGGAGTGGTGTAGGTGTATGTGAATGTTACGTTGAGTACTGTCCAGAGTCCGCTTACATATAAGTCATAGCCTTCATAGTTGAGCCGTACATTGTCGGTTTCAACAAGCTCTGCGGCATAGAAGCTGAAGGTGAAGTTGGTTGATGGTGACGTCCAGTTGAAGTATGGGGGCTCCATTTCTGGGATCCAGCAGAGGTAGGCTCTTGAAATGTTTTCGCTTTCAGAAATTTTTGCGTAGGCACGTAGCCAGCCGCAGGCTGATGCATTATTCCATTCGGTGACTGATCCAACCACATGGACCCATGTGTACTGAATTGTCGGAAGCTCGCTTTTAGTAATTTTCACGTGTACTTGTCCTGAAACCATGCATTTTCCTGTTGGGAGGTCTCCCCACTCATTGACTATGGTGAATTCTGCCTTAAAGCTTCCACATGGGGTTTCTATCATGCCATAGAACTCTATCGAACCCTCTGTAACGGTTGCATAACCCTCAAAACTTGCATTGTACTCGCCTGGAGGTACCTCGTTGGGAACAGTGGCCAAGAATGTTTTATTGATGCTAATGGTGTAAGTTTCATTGAACCATATGAGGTTAATCTCTCCTGTTATTTGCACTTCAGCGCCATAATAGTCCTCTATTCCATAGACGGGTCCTTGGAAGCCTATTAAGGCGACGAGTGCTGCTAGCATTAATGCTCCTAACATTCTTTTTTTCATAGTCAACACCGATAGAAAATTATGAATTTCAAAAATAAAAGGATTTCCTCTCTTCTTTTCTGTTAAATCTTATAAAATAAGTTTAAAATTCGATTTTATTGTTCATTATAGTTTATTTATGTTCAAACTAAATTTTTATTAGAAATCGTCTTCATTGCAAATTTTAAATATTTTAGGTCCTTCCACTTATGTAGGAATAAACTTGGAAAAACGAATATTACTAGCTGGACTATTCGTCTTTATCACTCTGGCTGTCACATACCAAGTAAATGCTCAAAGACAGATCAATCTGATTGAGTATGATATCACTGTTTACAAGGATGGCTCAGCACTATGGATTATTAGGCAAATTCTTAACATAGAAGCAAATGTTACATTAAAAAGCTTTCCGGAAAAGGTTTCAGCCCTCATAAACGAAACACGAAATGTAACAGGAAGAGAAATGGCATCTAACTATACCTCAGTTACGGTATATTTTTCTCATGAAACCTCCACGAAAAAAGTTGAATATCAATTTTTATGGATAAACTTTAGCCAAAAGATAGATAATAAACTAGTTATTGGCGATGTGTTTAAACTCAGCAATTTTTTTGATAGATTGTACGGGGATGGTTCCCTATATTTGACTTATCCCGCAGAGTATGAATTACAGGAGGTTTCTCCGGAAT
>JAPDJO010000049.1 GCA_029259115.1 Thermoplasmatota archaeon
CGGAGCAAGAGGCTGGCTATGGATAAAATACAAACGAGACTACAAAAGCGAAATGACCGACACGGTAGACCTAGTCGTTGTAGGAGCCTTCCACGGAAAAGGAAGAAGAGCCGGAACCTACGGCGCACTACTACTAGCCGCATACGACCCAGAAAACGACTCCTTTAAAACCGTATGCAAATGCGGTTCAGGTTTCACAGACGAAGACTTGGCTAATCTGCCAAAGATGCTAGAACCCCACAAAATAGAGCATAAGCATCCAAGAGTCGTCTCAAACCTAGAAGCAGACGTATGGTTTGAACCAAAAATAGTCATAGAAGTGATAGGAGCAGAGATAACCCTAAGTCCAATACACACATGCGCAATGGACAAAATACGCAAAGGAAGCGGACTAGCAATACGCTTCCCAAGATTCACAGGAAACTACCGCTTTGATAAAGCAGCGGAAGACGCAACAACAGAAAAAGAAATAATAGAAATGTATCATGGCCAGCTAAAGAAAATTGAAGGATAACTTCATCAAGTTTAAAATAGTAATACCCTAATAGAAAATTTTTTCATAAACCTTTTATGTTGAATCAACACAAGGAGTAATACGCGTTGAATTATATGTGTTGCTAAAAGTGAAAGGAAAAGGGAAAAATGAAAGGTAAATTACTAGGAATACTATGGATTTTGATATTCTTTGTGGCTACCGTTGTTTCAGGAACGGGTGTAGAGCTGACGAGTTCAAGTCCAGCTGAAATTCACGTCTATCCTGGTCAATCAATTCAAGCCGCAATAGATTCTGCAGCTCCTGGCGACACAATAATTGTACACGCAGGAACCTATAATGAGAAGATCGTAATAGATAAACCTTTGACACTGCTAGGTGCTCAGCACGACGTAGATCCACGAGGAGGAGCATGGAAGGATAATATAACGACAATTAATCCGGGAGAGGGAAACACTGGGATAAATATTACATCTTCAGACGTTGTCGTTAACGGGTTTGAAGTGACTGGCGGTGTATATGGAATTTACGTAGGATATACCAATGTCAGCAATATTCGAATTTTATACAATGATCTTAATAATAATACGAAGTATGGCTGCCAACTTATAGGTATAGGTAGTGACGTAAACCATGTGATTGTAAGTAAGAACTACTTCCATCATAATGGCCGTAATGGACTAAAGCTGGTTGATGTAACAGATTGTTTGGTTGATTCCAATGAATTCGCCTACAATGGATTCGGTACGAAGGCAACAAAACCAGAATATAAGTTTGGAATATTACTTGAAGATGAGCGGTATAAGTCTCCGAAATACAGTCCAGCAATCAGAAACGTATTCACAAACAACCTCTTCCACGATAATAATTTGGGCGCAATAAACATGGAAGTTATGGGGTACGCATCAAGCCCCTACTGGACAAGCACAATTTTCCTAGAAGATACCGTCGTTTACGGAAATAATTTTGAAGGGAACTCATCTGTGTGGGGCATTAACGTAAGTAATGACTATAAGGATGATGGTACACAAGACGGATTTGGTCCAATAGCTGACGTTGATGCTCGCTTCAATTGGTGGAGCAATGAAAGTGGACCGAGTGGCGTAGGTCCAGGCGCAGGGGTTGCAATAAGCAACAATGTTACTTATAGTCCATGGCTGGGCTATCCATACGGAACAGTTCCAATGACTTATCACGTCGACCCAACCGGAAAGATTCAAGACGCAATAGACGAGGCTAGTTCCGGAGATACAATCCTTGTTCATGAAGGAACGTATAATGAAGGACTCACAGTTGACAAGCAAGGGTTAACTATACTTGGACTCTGTGATGTCATCCTTGATGGAACCGGAATCGACGTTCATTATGGCATCCACATAACTGCTGACAACATTGTAATCAAAAACTTCCACATTGTAAACTTCACCTATGGCTGGGGTTGGGGAGTACAACTAACAGGCGCAGACTACTGCTTACTCGAAAATCTGCTAGTCGAAAAATGTAACAGCGGCATCAACCTCTACAGAGGATCAGACCACAACATTATACAAAATTGTGAAATCAACGGTATTGGAGGCCACGGAATATCCATTTACGGCAGCGACCTAGGCTGCACCCACAACATAATCAGAAATAACAGAATGATTGGTTGCGCATGGTATATGCCATACGGAAAATACCACCTAGCGGTTATGCCAATATTCTCAA
>JAPDJO010000059.1 GCA_029259115.1 Thermoplasmatota archaeon
GACTACCCATTTGTTGGCTTCGGAGACTTTGGGAAATGGGTATGGATGCTCCGAATAGCTGCAAAAAGCGGGAGGGTAAATAACTTATGTGAAAGTATTGGGATTCAACGAGAAATCAATGTATGGGACTATATATACGAAAATATGTCACGCATTCCATCTGAAAAAGGAGGAAAATTCTATAACTCACTTATTTACCTTTTAATGGAGCATGCAAGATGTAAGGTGATTTCAGATAGGCATCCAGGCACACATGTAATCGACCCAGCCGATTACCCTGAACATGAATTCTTCAAATCCCATTTTGAGCTTATATATCCAATGCAAGGAGATCAATTAAATTCGTATGGCGGATACGTGCCTATAATCGCTATATATAGGGTTCATTATGATAGCAATCAATAGAAAATCAAGTGATGATATTGTTTCCAAAGGTTCCAGATCGACATAAGCGGGGTAATCCTTTAGTTCCAACGGGACTGGGTGTTTTTTACGTTTTAATTTCAGCAATCTACCTTTTTCTTCTCCACTATTACAGTGCAGGCGCCTATAAAAATCAAAGTTCACCGGCCCTAACTCTGGCCGTCTGCATACTTTTTGGCGGATTTATGGGCCTCTTAGATGACTGGATGGATTTACGGTGGCGATATAAAGCCTTTTTACCTTTATTTGCAGCCTTGCCTTTGGGTGTTCTTAGGCAGGGTACGCCTGTAATGTCAACTTACATTTTTGGAAAAATAGATTTTTGTAAGCTTTCTTTCTGGATTATACCAGGCGAAATCGTTTTTTATTTTGCTGTTCTTCCGCTTATTGTTACGATAACGACTAATACTGTTAATCAGCTTGGAGGCTTGAACGGACTTGAAACTATTTGCCCGTCTATAGTTTTGATAGCTCTTATGTTGGCTTCACCCCCTGAATACAGAGTTTTGCTTTACATTCCATTAGCAGTATATCTTGCTTTAGCGTTCTTTAATTTTCAAGGGAAAATTTTCGTTGGAAATACAGGATCCTTTGCAGCGGGCATAACAATAGCGGCTTATGCAATAATAGCCAATATAGAACAAGCTCTCCTAATATCAATTCTGCCATACATCTTTAACTCTGTCTTAAAGCTACTAAACATATTCCTGCTCAGACAAACCGCAACTTTAAAGATGAAAGATAACATTCTATATTCCGACCATAGAAAAAGTCTTCTAACTCTAATTGCCTTCTATAAACCCACAACCGAGCGGAAACTTGTCTTGATTGTTTCAGGAATATTTGCAATCTTTGCATGTTTAGCTGTTCTTGCAAACTTATTAACTTGAAGATGAAATACTCATGTTTCCGGAGATATGCAATGTATAGGCGTTGCAGATGAAAATTTGGTATGATGCTGGAACGGGCAAGCATATACGTTATGGAATAGCAATAGCTAAGAGATTGCGAAAACTTGGCCACGAAGTAATATTAACAACCCGTAAGCATCCCGACACGTTATCGCTTGCGAAATTTTTAGGCGAACAGCCAATAGTTGTTGGGAAATATGCCCCAGCTTCGAAAACAGTTAAACTTAAAGAAAGTTTGAAAAGGCAACTTTTGCTTTTTAGAATGTTTGAGAAAAATCCGCCCAACTTGGCGATAATGCATGTTTCTATCGAATGTGCAAGAATTGCCTTCGGATTAGGCATTCCGTTAATATCAACATTTGATACGCCTCACGCCGAAGCTCAAAGCAGACTTACAGTTCCATTAGCCAGCGTAATAATAGCTTCTAGGGCTATTCCAGCACAGCTTATTCATCGTTACGGCGCAAAGAGAATTATTCAATTTGACGGCGTAGATGAAGTTGCATGGATGAAAAATTTTAGGGTAAAAATGAAGTTTGACTTTAAAAGACCAATAATCGTTGTTAGACAGATGGAAGTTAAAGCATCATACGCAGAGAAAGTAAGCGATATAACCGAGAAAATAGCAAAAAAGCTTACTTCCTTGGGAACAGTAATCTTTCTTCCAAGATACGACAAAAAAACTAGAAAGGGGCATTATCGCC
>JAPDJO010000070.1 GCA_029259115.1 Thermoplasmatota archaeon
ACTTCAAGGATTAAAAACTCCACTGAAAGATGGAGACCAAGTAATTTTAACAACTCTGATAAGCGGAGGCTAATCAATCTACTAACAATAAGCTGAACTCAAATTGCTTTTAAACAAGCTTAAACAGAAGAAACCATTATGTTAATTGTTTATAAGTAAACGAAAATTTGAATTTTATCAAAACTTTCGTTGATAAAAGAAAATGCCAAATTATCTACACATAGAACTTTTAAAGCGAAATGAAATAAAATAAATATTTGGTGGAGTTATGAACGAAGCAGTCAAAAAAGTTACTCTTCTGAAGCCTTTTGACATTAATAATATTAGCATAAAGCGTGACCGTTATTTCTCCAACGCTTACATAATTGACCTTCCTCTTGATTCTATACCTGATCATGTCTGGCAGTCAATCTTCGAGCAGAAATGGAAGTCAAGTAGACACCTATGGGATAGAAAACTATTCGTAATAGGAGATAAACTTAGACTGGTGACTTCTCCAGATGATTTTGAAGAAAAGCTTGAATGGATAGAACAAGTAATAGAGGCAACCAACCAGGCAATTGACGAATATAACGCTGCAATTGAGAAGGAAAAGTCAGTAAAATCCTCAAAAGCAATTTGGGAGGAGAAGGCTCAAATTGAAGCTCTAAAGGAAATTCTAAGGAGAAGATTCGTTTAGACAAGCTGTAACGTTGAAGCACCGGCGAAAAGTATAGTTTCAGAAACTTATTCTGAGTTAGGTAGTTTAGCATGATAAATGCTAAATTAACGATTTGATTACTAGAAAAGGCTGGAAGTGTAAGTAAATGAAGGAGAGAATACGGGCATTAAGAGACTTAATGGTCAAAAAGAAGCTTGACGGCTTCTTGATTATGAACGAAAGGAGCATCTTCTATTTCACAGGAGCAATAGGTGCGAATTCGCTGTTGATTCCAAATGAAGGACAGAGTATCCTCTACGTATATTCAGTAAACTATAATTCTGTAAAGGATGAAGCAAAAAACTGCATTGTTGAAAAACTTGAAAAAAGAGAAGATTTTACCAAAAAGCCGACTGAGAAAATTAGAGATTTAAAACTGAAGAATATAGGCTTTGATACATTAAATGCTGAAACCTTCCTTCAATTTAGAAAGCTTCTTAGAGGCAAGGCTCGTTTAAAGCCTAAAAGCGAGCTGGTTTGGAACCTTAGAAAAGTTAAGGATGAAGAAGAAATTAAGCTGATTCGAAAGGCAGCCGAAATAACAAGTAGGGCTATGGAGAAAGCCTATGAAATAGTTCAGCCTGGCATGACGGAAATTGAGGCTGTAGCGGAAATAGAATATGAAATGCGAAAGGCTGGCGCTTGGGGATACGCCTTCGAAACATTACTGGCTTCAGGTCCACGCACAGCCTACTGCCACGGCTACTGCACAGAAAAGAAGATAAAGAAAGGGGAACTCGTAGTCATAGACTTAGGCGCAGTCTATAAAGGCTATAGAGCAGACATGACAAGAACCCTGGTTGTAGGGAAACCATCCAAAAAACAGGAGAAAATCTTCAACATAGTACGAGAAGCCCAAGAAAAAGCATTTCAAAGTGTTAAATCTGGAAAAAAGGCGAAAGACATAGATGCAATTGCAAGAAACTTTATCAAGGAGGCTGGATACGGCGAATATTTCGTTCATGGACTCGGCCACGGCGTAGGCCTAGACGTTCATGAACCTCCAACGCTTAACTCTCAAAGCAAGGATAGGTTGAAAGCTGGTAATGTTGTAACGATTGAGCCTGGAATCTACATTCCTGGATTCGGCGGCGTAAGAATAGAGGACACAGTATTAGTCAAAAGAAGAGGAGCTGAAAGATTGACTAAAGGCCCATACGCCCTAACACTAAGCTAACTTTTTATTTTTATTTTCTTATTTTTCTAGCCCTTATTCTAATTCTCTTCGGTCTTTTAAGTCTTTGAGCTGTTTGTCGTAAATGTTA
>JAPDJO010000085.1 GCA_029259115.1 Thermoplasmatota archaeon
CTGAGTGTTAAGCAGATCTCTCATGGAGAAGATCGCGTCACATTTGCTGCTATTTCACCAGACAGTAAAAAAGTTGTTTTTTCAAGGGATTTCGGAGGGGCTGAACGACATCAGTTCTTTTTGACTCCTATAACCGGTGAAAAAGAGGAGGAACAAATTTCGAAGCTTAAAGATATTAGAGTGTTTGACTTTGCATGGTCTCCCTTGGGAAGAGAGATTGCTTTTACTGGATGCACCGCCGAAGCAAACCAGCTCTGGCTTTTCGACGTTGAAAACCGGGAGTACAAGTCTATCTATAAGAGTTTAGGCTACATTTTTTCGCCAAACTGGACCGAAGACGGCAAAATGCTTGTCGCCTCAGCGAAAACCACGGAAAAACCAAGATCAGCGGAACTTCTTTTGGTTGATATAGATAGCTTGGAGACGCGTATATACACACCTTGCAGTGGAAGCGAAAACACAGAGCCTAAATGGAATCCAAGTAAGAACAAGATCCTTTTCAAAACCAACGCATTGGGAGTTTATGATCTCGCCGTTTTCGATTTAACTTCTGAAACTACAACATTTCTACACTTGTCTAAATTTGGAATGGACTTTCCACACTTTGATTGGACGGCAGACGGTGAGGGAATATGGTACGTTGCAGCAAAGGACGGAAGAACAAAACTCTACATATACAAGTTCGGCGAAAAACCAACTGAAATTCCCACACCTACAGGAAGGATCAGCAACATAAAACTTGACAAAAGCGGATCATTCTTCGTGTTTTCATGGTCGTCCCTTTCCCAGCCGCCAGTCCTATCAAAACTAGACTTAAAATCTAAAAGGTTAGAGACACTATACAAACCGAAATACAGCAAGGAATTACCACTAGGAAAAGCTGAATTTTACAGGTACAAATCCTTCGACGGTCTTGAAATTCCATCCTTTATGGTTTTCGCTGAAGGCTCAAAGGCTCCAAAGCCATGCGTAGTGTGGCCTCATGGTGGACCATGGTGGGAGGTTGCAGATGAATGGAACGCAGCTATTCAGGCTATATGTGTCGGAGGCTTCCATGTTTTCTGTCCAAACTTCAGAGGAAGCACAGGTTACGGCGCTGAGTTCGAAAGAATGAATATTAAAGATCCTGGCGGTGCAGATTTGCAAGACGTTATTTATGGCGTTAAGTTTGTCAAAGAGAAAGGCTTCGTAGAAGACGAGAAAATAGCCATTGCAGGTGCAAGCTATGGGGGTTTCATGACCTTCATAGCCATGACAAAGTATCCTGACCTTTGGAAGGCTGGCGCTGCAATAGTTGGAGTTACAGACTGGAAGGAAATGTACGAGCTTTCAGATGCAGCCTTTAGAAGCTTTATAGAGGAGCTTCTTGGAAAGCCTGAAGAAAATCCAGAGCTCTTCTATGATAGGTCGCCCATAAACTTTGTCCATCAGATTAAAAGTCCAATATTGATTTGGCATAGAGCCAACGACTCAAGATGCCCACTTCAACCAATAGAAAAGTTCGTTCAAAAGCTTAAAGAGTTAAGGAAGCCACACGAGTTTCATGTTGTTGAAGCTGAAGGCCACGGTCCACAGAAAACCGAAAACTTGGTTAAACAATATAAACATGTAGTGGCATTTCTCGTAAAGAACCTTCATAAAATAAACTGATAAAAATACTTCCCTCCATCTTCTCTTATTCTACTATTGAAATGGCTTTCACTAGTGGCTTTCGGTTCTCATAGACTTAGAAATAACCAATTAAAACAAAAGGAAAAGGCTTTGCAGGCATCTCCATACATGCATCAGCAATTGTAAAAGGGCTAAAAACTCGAAGTTATCACGTTTTTCACAAATTTCTTTACCTTTTCTATATCTTTCAAGTAGACAAACTCGTTTTTCCCGTGAATGTTATTTTCCTCTCGCATTGTTCCAAATTGGATGACTGGCATCCTGTCTATCATGAAGACTCC
>JAPDJO010000041.1 GCA_029259115.1 Thermoplasmatota archaeon
TAATCGGCGGCAAGGCTACTCATCCAGTCTGCGGATTGCCAGGCGGAATTTCTAAGCCCTTAACCGAAGAGGAGAGAGATGAAATTCTCAAAATGGCCGAATCATGCGTCGAGTTTGCAAAGTTTTCGTTGAAGCTTTTCCATGATATTGTGCTTGGAAACACAAAGTATCTTGACATGATTAAAAGCGACTACTACACGCTTAAAACTTATTATATGGGCCTAGTAGACGAGAATAATCACGTAAACTTCTATGACGGAAAGGTTCGCGTAACCGACCCGAACGGCAACGAATTTGTAAAGTTTGCTCCAAGCGAATACCTAGACGTAATAGAAGAACATGTTGAAGAATGGACCTACGTGAAGATGCCATACCTAAAGAAGATTGGATGGAAAGGCTTCGTTGATGGGCCGGAAAGCGGAATCTACCGTGTAGGCCCGCTTGGAAGATTAAACGCGGCCGATGGAATGGCAACTCCGCTTGCAAATGAAGAGTATAAGCAAATGTATGAAACATTAGGAAGACCTGTTCACTCAACGCTTGCCTTCCACTGGGCAAGGTTAATTGAAATACTATATGCGGCTGAAAGAGCCGTAGAACTGGTCAAAGACCCGGAAATAACAAGCCAGAACATTCGTAATCCGGTTGGCGAGCCCGGAGAAGGCGTAGGAATAGTTGAGGCTGCAAGGGGAACACTTATTCATCATTATAAGCTTGACCAAGACGGCTTAATCAAGGATGTAAACTTGATAGTGGCAACTACCAATAATTATCCGGCCATTTGCATGTCGGTTCGCGACGCGGCCAAAGGCCTGATTAAAGGAGAGAATGTTAGCGAAGGCCTATTAAACATGGTCGAAATGGCCTATCGAGCTTATGACCCATGCCTTGCATGTGCATCCCACTACGCTTTCGGAAAAATGCCACTAACAATAGAAATCTACAACCATGAGAAGAAGCTGATAAAGACGGTTAAGAGAAATCTCTAATTTTCTCATTTTTATTCACAATTGTTTATTGTTTTTATATGAGTGGGAGTATTTGGAAGTTCTCGTTGAAGTTTAATTTTAAAAATAGGGTTATGTTTGGGGTTCTTTGATGCATTTTCTTCTTTGAAGCTTCCTTTTTGTTAATGCGGTAGTAAGGAGTGTGGCTGATAGTAGTAGCATGATCGTCATTGATGGGTATTCTGGTATTATTGTTATTTCTAGTTTTGAGTGTTCGTAGGTGAAGTAGATTATACTGATTCCTTCAGTATAGTTTTCATAAATTGTCTGGAAGTTTATCATGGTGTCATTAACTTTCACTGTGTATGGTGGAGACATAACGTCATGCGGGATTGTTAGTCTGCAGAAACCGAAGGCTTGATTAGCTGTCATGTTAGATACATGCATAATAATAGTGCCATTAGACTCGAAATATCTGAAATCCTCAATGGTAGAATTAGATATAACATCCACAGGACAACCAACGGAAGTATCAAAGCTGTTAAATGGACCCATCAAAGGATACCTATCAACATTATTCACATCAATAGCATATGGAGCATCACCTATTCCATCACCATTGGAATCTACACCAGTATAGTCGCTCCAGTAGTTGCCACCAGAAGGATAACCATCATCCCAAAGGTTCACTGTACCACCAGCATAGACTTGCTGTTGGTTGTCTATGAAGTTGTTATGCCAAAACCTGTTGTTTGAAGACGAGACAAGATATATGCCATCATCATTTTTTGTTATACTATTTCCGATAATACTATTGTCAAAAGAATCATAGAGATAAATGCCTCTTAAATTGTTTGTTACTATATTTCCGATAATACTATTGCTCGAGGAAGACTCGAGACCGATGCCAGTCCCGCTGTTTTCTGTTATGGTGTTTCCAGAAATGCTATTGCTAAAAGAATCACAGAGACTAATACCATACCG
>JAPDJO010000047.1 GCA_029259115.1 Thermoplasmatota archaeon
AAAATAGATAATAAACTAGTTATTGGCGATGTGTTTAAACTCAGCAATTTTTTTGATAGATTGTACGGGAATGGTTCCCTCTACTTAACTTATCCCGCAGAATATGAATTACAGGAGGTTTCTCCGGAATACGATGAGCAATACGCATCGCTCCATATGATTAGGTGGATAAGCACCTTATCTTTCCAGAAAGGAGGCCCGAATATAGTTTTAGTTCCAGCATCTCAGCAGAAGAAGGGATGGAGCGAAAATCCGGTAGTTTATGTAATAATAGGCGCCGCAATAGCTGCATTATCATTTTTTGCATATTTTAAAAAAGTAAGATTTAGGAGAAAATATGAAAAGGAAAGAGAAGGAGAGCATATAATTTCTAGGCAGCCAGAAACAGACGAGGAGAAAATTCTTAGATTACTTAGAATGGCTGGTGGAAGAATGGCTCAACATTCACTTGTTGAGCAAAGTGGTTTTTCTAAAGCTAAAATAAGCCAGATCTTGGCTACACTTGAAGGTAAGGGCGTTATCAGCAGAGTGAAGAAAGGAAGAAGCAAGATAGTCATTCTCGAAGAGCAAAATTAATTAAGCCTCCATATGATTTCTCTAAAATAAAGGTGAAAATCATGAACTACAAAATAATTGTTGCCGCAATAGTTGTTGGCACACTCCTTGTAGGAACCTTGTCGTATTTCATCTGGTTAAGGTCAGCGCCTAAAACGTTAGTTTCTCTGTATCCAAAAGAAGTCAATGCAAACGTTAATGGGAACTTTACGGTTTTTATCGATGTTTCCCATGTTTCGGACTTGTATGGTTGGCAAGTTAACTTAGAATGGAATTCAAGCATGCTAGAGCTTGCCGACATAATTGAGGGTCCATTCCTAAAAAGTAAGGGACAAACCTTCTTTTCCTACACGACTAATAAAAATAAAGTAGCTATTGTCTGCACCCTTCAAGGAAACGTATCAGGTGTTTCAGGAGAGGGAACGTTGGCAGAGGTAAAGTTCAAAGTAAAACAGCATGGAATATGCACAATACAAATTTACAGCAGTAAATTATTAAACTCAAATGAAGAAGAGATAAGTCATTCCGTTTCCAATTGCAGAATTCACGCTTAGCCTCACAATAGGATAAATATCTAGTAGGATTTTGGCAATCCCAGAACATGCTGACCAATAAAGGCTAATGCCATCTGTTGAGTCACTGGAGCAAGCCTTATTAGGTTTATTTCTCTCCACCAACGCTCAACATCATATTCTACCGCATACCCATAACCGCCAAACGTTTGCATGGCATGATAAACTGCTTGTATTCCAGCGTCGACCGCGGCGACCTTAGCCATATTGGCTTCTGCCGCGCATGGCTGCCCCTTATCATAGAGCCATGCAGCCTTATAGTTAAGTAGGCGAGCAGCCTCGATTTTCGCTTTGGCTTCAGCTAATGGAAACTGAATAGCTTGATGGCTGCCTATTGGAACTTCAAATACTCTTCTTTCTTTTGCATATTCGACAGCTTTCCGTATGGCTAAAAGGCCTATTCCCGTGGCTGCGGCTGAAAATGCCATCCTTTCGGGGTTTAAGGTATCTAGTATCTGATACCAACCTTTATCTTTTTCACCAAGCAGATTTTCTTTGGGAACTCTTAGGTCATTTATGTAGACTTGACATGTTTTTGAATAGTTGATTCCATGCTTCTCTATTGGAATCACTTCAATCGCCGGATTTGGCAAATCTACAATGAACAGGCTTAGCCCTAAAGTTCTCTTTGGAGCCTTTTCTTTAGGGGTTGTTCTGGCTACGAGAATCATTCCCTTTGCTCTGTCTGCTCCTGAAATGAAAATTTTCTCTCCATTAATCACGTATTCGTCTCCTTCTTGTATAGCCATTGTTCGAATGTTCAATGTGTTTGTTCCAGCGTCGGGCTCAGTTAGT
>JAPDJO010000062.1 GCA_029259115.1 Thermoplasmatota archaeon
GTATTCATTCGATTCTGCTTTGTCCATGATTTACTCATAAGGATGTTGCGGAAATAGCCGAGGCCGCTGGGGAAAATGTCGGAGTTTTCGTGGCCAGAGGAGATGGCCCGAGTCATAGAATTACAACGGAAGTGATGAAAATGGAAGGCTGGTTTAAAAGCTAAACATTCAAAAGTATAAGCTGCGGAGAGGACTCAAAATCTGGCGGCTATTACCCATTGAAGTTCATGATGCCTATTCGAATATGGCTATTGATGAGGCTATTTTTAGGGCTAGAATTGAAGGTTTAGTTCCTAATACTATCCGTTTTTATCGTTGGCTCCCTTCTGCAGTTTCTGTTGGGCGTTTTCAAAAAGTCGAGAATGAGGTTTACATCGAAAATTGTAGGAGATGCGGCGTTGATATTGTTCGAAGAGTGAGCGGAGGCGGTACAGTCTATCATGACAGTGAAGGCGAAATAACCTACAGCGTCATCGCCGACAAAGAATCGCTTGGAACACAAGATGTGGCAGTTATCTACCGCAAAATTTGCGGCGGACTAATTGAGGCGTTAAAGATTTTGGGTTTAAATGCCGGTTTTAGTCCAGGTAGCGAAAGGCAGTGCCCCAACATAATTATAAATGGCAGAAAGATTTCTGGAAGTGCTCAGGCTCATAGTGGAAATGTTGTGCTTCAGCATGGGACTCTGCTAGTCGACGTTGATTTAAATAGAATGTTTACTTTGCTTAAGGTTCCTTGGGCGAAGTCTGTGGCGGATGTTGTTTGCGTCGCGCAGAATAAGATAACTTCCCTTCGACATGAATTAGGAGCAGCGCCAAAAATTGAGGAAGTATATTCCGCCTTAAAGGCGGGCTTTAAGAAAGCTCTAGGAATAGAAATCTCTGAGGATACGCTGACGGATTATGAGATTAGTCTCTCTAAGAAGTTGCGTGATGAGAAGTATTCTTCTGATAGGTGGAATTTTGAGGGTAAAATTTGAATTCAAGGATTATTTAGTTCAGATTCAGATTCCGTATTCATAACCCATTAATAAATTAGCCCTAAACGTTATACGCGGAGATTAAAATGCCAGTAGAACATCTGACAATAGAAAAACCAGAGGAATTGATGGAAATAGTCTCAAAAGAGCTTGAAGGAATAGAGAAAGGACTAAAAATGATCGGAAACAATATTCCAATAGACGAGAAAACGAAGGTAGGAATGCTGTGCCATGACGAAAATGGACAATTGGTAATTGTGGAACCAACGCTGGAAGAGGGCGAAAACCTTGTTATTCAAGCATTGAAGTGCGCAGATTTTGTTGACAAATTTAAGATGATGCTTGCGGCGACCAATCCAAAATCGAAAATAGACACAACAAAGCCTCCGAGGGTAATTCTTCTCCTACCAGAATGCTCAGAAGAAACAGTGAGACTAGTCAAACGCATTAAGGACATCAGGATAGACCTTTACACTTGGGAATACCTAAAAATTGGAGACTCTAAAGGACTACATATAGAACCTATCCTCATTTCTTCTTTAGAAAAAATGGAGAAGCCGAAAGAAAAAGGAGAGAAAAAGCCGGAAAAGGCAACTAAAAAGAAAGAGGAGAAAAAAGAAGAACCTAAACCAGCTAAACCGGCTGAACCGAAAGAGGAGGAAAAGAAGCCTCTACCGGAGCCAAAGCCAGAGCCAAAGGAAGAAAAGAAGCCTGAACCAGAAGCTCCCAAACCGAAGATAACGCCTGAGCCTATGCCAATAAAGCCAAAGGAGGAAAAGAAAGAGAAGAAAAAGTTAAGGCTCTTTTAAGAGAAAGCTTCCCTTAAAAGCGAATTTCAGCATTCTTA
The DNA here is from genome assembly GCA_029259115.1 of Thermoplasmatota archaeon. Classification (GTDB taxonomy): domain Archaea; phylum Thermoplasmatota; class E2; order DHVEG-1; family B18-G2; genus B18-G2. Next base: position 1,827 of record JAPDJO010000062.1, read on the forward strand.
AGTAGTAGGCTCTTTATTTCTTCAATTTCATCTTTCCTCAATGGTCTTGGA
>JAPDJO010000021.1 GCA_029259115.1 Thermoplasmatota archaeon
TAAATCATTGACTGGCCGTAAACTGAAGCCAAGCATAGTTTATCCCTTTCTTCAATGGCTTGAAAGAGAAGGCTATGCAGTAAGCAGGCAGATTATGAGAGGAAAGCGTAGATTAAAATGCTACTCTCTAACCGAGAAGGGTCAAGAGCTGCTAAAGAATCTTCAAGATAAACTTAGAGCTTCCATTGGGGAAGTCATTAAAGAATTTATCAAGAAGAGATGATTTCCTCACTTATTTTCCTGCGGTACCACAGATATATGGCTATAAGCAGAATTATAAGCGCTGTTAAAATCCAAGGAAGCGCGAAAATAAGAGTCTTTATTCCCGCGTATGTAAGGCTAAGTGAGAGACAGCTTATAGTTCCATTTACTACATTGTTCTCGTTTGACGATGGCTCTATTATTTTGATGGCTTTGGTTGGACATTGGATTTCGCATACGAGGCATAAGTGGCAGTTTTGGGGGTTAGAAACTGTCAGTTCATCTGCTTCTGCCTTAAAAACTCCGAATGGACAGATTTCAACGCATTTTAGGCATCCATTACATTTATTCAAGTCAAGTAAGATTTGTGCTATTCCACAATCATTGTTAACATTCCCGACTTTTACACGGTCACATTCAGTATTTGATTTTGCTTTTAATATTTGTATTGCATTTATGATTTCCGGGTTTTTGCTTAAAGACCTCAGTAGTTTCGGAAGCATTCTCTTTGCCATGAAATAGCTAATCATCCATGTGAGAAGAGTTCCAGCAACTACGCCGAAAGCGATGGTGAGAAAGTTGGAAAGGGCTTCGGTTAGATTCATTTAATTCACAATTTGATTTTATTGGTTAGCATTTTTATGTTGATGGGTTTTTCAGCTTCATATAGAATTATGTAGATAAGGCTTACTATGTGTTCCTGGCCTCCAATACCTACCCTTATATCAAGTACTTTTGCACCTTTTTCTTGAATTTCCTTTAAAATGTAATTTATGGTTTCAGTTTGTTTCCTAACATTGAACTTTCCGGAAGTTGTAAAGTCACTAACTAAGTGAACGAATGTAGGCACCCGTTATCCCTACGGAAAGCACTTAACTTTGAGTGGACGCTGCCTCTATTCCTTCCTTTGACGGTGCATACTCAATTTTTCCCGTAACTTGCAGCATGCCCAGCTCAGTGTTACCAACGACGAATTTAAGCTTAGTATCGATGTTCCAAGACCTTCTTCTTTTCAGCAAAAGCTCAAGCAGGTCAACCAACGTTTTTTGATTCATACATGGCTCACCGCTTAAGATTATGATATATCAAAATTTAAATGTTATGAAAAATAAAAGTTATAAGCTAATTTTACACAATCATATCTTCCGAAACAAAGTGAGGGGGATGATGACGAAAACTGGCTATAAGATAGTTTTAACTGCAGATAGAACCCTATTCACGGATTACGGCGGATTTGAAGGCGGAGGATTCCTAACCTGTCTTCCTAGACGGTTAATACCTGATTTTTTCCTTTACCGAGTCTTATGTCCCAAAATTCCTTCTGATGATGGAAGGGCTCTTTACGCGTCGTATTCTTTAAGGAAGATTGAGGCAAGCTTGCTTGCTGGCGGCTTTACGGAAGATGAGGTTGTTGTTGCGCCTCCAGATGAGCTTCACCGAGTTATAGGAGAGGAAACAAGGGTTGTCGGAATCACAACTGTTGATCCAAGAGGATACGCGCCTGTCTCCCACACGCTTTGCAGCCTATTCGGCGGCGGAAAATCATGCACAGCAACAGAATTTGAAAAGCTATTAAGAAACAAAGCTCTCGAAAAA
>JAPDJO010000056.1 GCA_029259115.1 Thermoplasmatota archaeon
GGGATCCATGACGTGAATTCCTAAAACCTTAGCGTCATCAATGTACTTGTCTAAGTGATCTGGGTCAACCGTTAGAACATCGATTCCTTCTTTTATGAGCTGAGCCTCAATTTTTCTTAGTCCGTATGGTGCTGCTACTGGAATCCCATTCTTTGTTTTAATTGGTGGAAAGAACAGCCAACTGTAGAGCCAGTCTGGAATAACATTTGGAGGTGCACATGTGCCAAACCCGACAAATTCATGATGATGATAATCGCTCATTAAAGTTCTATCGGCAGTTAATAGCACTTCAGCCATGGTTGTGCCTCTAGATATTCTTGTTTTTAAGACATTTAAATTTTGATATAATCAATCAGAAGTAATGAAGTATATTCTCAAGTAGCTTCACTATAAGATATATTTCATTAATTCTTTCATCGAATTTAATTTCACATTCTTTAGGGAATTCATAAGCATTTCCGGATTTTTCCTTATCTCAGCAAGATATTTTTCGGCTAGGGAAATTCCCTTTTTAACGAAGGCCTTTGTAATTCTCCTTGTCAATATGTTTCCTGAACTAATCAGTCTGTCGACTATTTCCTTTGAGAATTTTACACTGTGTTCCCAGCATTCGAAGAGCAGATCCCAGTGGGCTTGAGTCATCCCTTCCAAAGTGAATGTTTTCTCTTTTTCTAGTATGCTTCCTCCCATTGCTACGAAGAAGAGCGGGAAGAGCCATTGTTTTGAGCCTTTAAGTTCGTCTATTAGCTCTATGGTTTTCATTACGTCGTCCTCATTTTCGTCTGGGAGCCCAATTATGAGGGTTGTGCATGGATACCAGTAGTTGTCATTAAGAATTTGTGTTGCCTGAATCACAACTTCCGGCCATTCTTCAGGCTTATAGGGGCGCGGTTTTCCAATCATGTACTTTCTAATAAGCCTCGGACTACCCGTTTCTAGGCCTATTTGAGGTCCTATGAAAGGCTCTTTCTTGGTGTGGCCGCAAAGCTGGCTGATTTCGTGGACTAAGCTTGGATCCTGCAGTATTGTTGGGAAAGATGCATGCGCAATGCCAACTGATTTTATTCCCTCAACATTTAGAGTTGACTTATACAAGTCTAGAACTGCTTCACGGTTGACTTCTATTCCCCTTGCACCGTAGCGAAGCCCATCATCAGTTATGAAACTTGCGTTGTGTACGCCTCCGCGGACGTTGACCATTACTTCTTTCAGTATTTTCTCTTTGGGAAAGCTTATCCACTTCCTCATAGTTGGTGTGCAGAATTGGCAGCCTCGCCCGCATCCACGGGTTATTTGAACGTGACCGCACCTGACGGGATTGACAATTTCCGGAATGTGTTCTGGATTGCTTTGCCTATTATATATGATTGGTGGAAGTTTTTCTCCTTCAATGGCTCTTTTGAAGACTTCGGCTGCAGACTCGTCGCCTTCTCCGACAAATATGGCGTCTATTCCAAGAGCCTTCATATCTTCTTCTGAGATTTGCCAAACACCCGGGCCGCCAACAATTATTTGCAGATGGCTCCTATGTTTTTCGAGAGCTTTGTTTCTTAGTAGCTTTTCAAATTCTGTTGCTGTGCATGATTTTCCGCCGCCGAATAGGCTGCAAAGCGTGTGGGAGACAGGCGCGTATCCTCTTGGATCAACAGTTGTGATTCCGACAACTCTTGTTTCCTCTCCTATGACTCGGTGAAGCTCATCTGGAGGAGCAACAACAACCTCGTCTTCTGTAAAG
>JAPDJO010000019.1 GCA_029259115.1 Thermoplasmatota archaeon
ATGCATTGAGTTTGGGTAGGAAATATGTCCAGAATTCGCGTGACCTTCCAACCACGTTTTCTACAAATCTTGATTGAGATTCATGAAAACCTGACGAGCACGCTGTTCCAACTGGCTGATAAATCCATTCAGCCGGCAAGTTCTGCTCGTAGAGGGCGTGTCCTCCCTCATGCAGCACCGAGAAAACTGCAGAAGACCAATTATCTTCATAATAGTGGGTTGTTATTCTTACGTCATGATAGTAGCCGGTTGTGAAGGGATGCTCAGTCTCATCTATTCTTCCTCCAGCTTCTTTCGATTCAACATCATATCCAATGAATCTAGCGAGCTCAACAGCTATTTTTCTCTGAGTATCTATTGGTATTCTGCGTTTTAGGAAGGACGTATCGGGCTTTATAGGTGAGGATAAACATTTCTCTATAAGCGAAGTTAATCCGTCTCTTAATTTATTGAATATTCTTGTTATCATTTCAGAAGTCATTTTAGGCTCAAATATGTCTATTAGCGCATCATAAGGCGTAGGAGTCTTCTTTACGTCCATAAGTATTTCTGCTGCTTCTTTCCTCAATTCAAAAAGTTTTTCGAGTTCGGGCTTAAACATTGAAAAGTTCTTTGCAGCCTTCGCCTTCTTCCACACATCAGTAGTTATGGTTCTTTGCCTAGCGGTTTCAACGACAAGCTTTTCTGGAAGCGCCGTTTGCTCGTCATACTCCTTCTTGATAAGGTAAACATTCCTCTTCTGTATTTGATTCAAGCTTTCATATTCTGGATGCTTCATTATTTCATCGATAAGCTTTCCGATTTCTGGGTCAGTCATCATTTTATGTCCAATTTGACTTAGCAGTGCCATCTGTTGACTTCGCAGCATGATGCCCTTAGGAGGCATTTTTGTCTCCATATCCCAGTGTAAAACACTTACTGCGCTTTGGAAGACTACGATGTTTTTGAACTTTTCCATTAATTGTTGATATTTAGAAAACAACTCATTTGAGACAGTCATCTAATCACCTTAGACTTTTAGAATCTGCAAAAGTGAAGATGTATAATATATTTTTTGTGAGGCTTTGCTAGAAGCTAATGAATCACTATACTTTTACGTAATGATGTAGAATGCATTAGCAAAGGGTGATAAATTGAATACTGAGGAAATTATGAATTTAGCTCTACAATTAGCCAATATTCAGGATGTACCCGCGGACAGTGCTATTCATGTTGAGGGAGAGAACATTCAAAGAGTTTTATTCTGTATAGATGCTGGAATTCCTGAACTTATGCTTGCAAGACAATTAGGTTATGATGCGGTTATTGCGCATCATCCTCCAGGTGGAATTTCCGCAATAAATTTTGCTGAAGCTTTCAAAAGACACATAGAACTAATGCCCGCGGCCGGCATTCCACGAGGGATAGCTGAGAGAGCCGTAAAGAGAAAATTCAGCCAATTAGAGGTTGACGCTCATAGGAAAAGTTATGCTCAAGTGATTGATGCCGCAAGGATTTTGAACATTCCATTTATGAACATCCATATGCCACTCGACGAGGTTGGAAGACGGCGAATGGATGAGAAAATCAGGGAAAGAACAAGTGAGAACTCTACGGTTCAAGAAGTAATTTCTGCTCTTATGGAATTCCCTGAATTTCAAAACGCACTAACAAAAATTAAAGTTTGGCTCGGAAAACCTGAAAATCGTAGAGGGAAAATTGTAGTTTCTCATGGTGCAGG
>JAPDJO010000074.1 GCA_029259115.1 Thermoplasmatota archaeon
GCCAAAACATAATCCGCAGAAAGGAAGAGTATGACTTAGACAGGGACGGTGTTTTGGACGAGCGGGAACTTGAGCTTGCAATGGAGAAAGAAGCCAAATCCACTTGGACAAAAATCAATGTATGGTTTGCAACTCATCCGCCAACCTTCCAGCGGATACTACTGCTGAGAGAAATCGAACGGGAAATGGAAACCGGAAGATTCACGAGCAAACGCATATACGCTCACATATAAGCAAGATTTCAATCTTTCCTAGCATTTACGTTGAAATAAAGGAAGGGAAAACTATTTTCTGAACGATTTCTTCTTTGCTAGCACCACTATTAAGGCGGTTACCATTAGCAGTGTTAAAGTCATGAAGTGTGAAAGCTCTGGAACTACTTCGGTGCCTTTGACTTCGAATTTGTGGGAGCTATGAATGTAGGTTATGTGGAAGATAAAGTGTGTTCCATTATGCGTTTGCGTGTAATCCACGCTTTCCACCAGAAGATAGCCGTCCATATACAATGAAAAATCGCCCCAAAGTAGGTTGTCGGGAACTGATAAATTGCAGAAGCCAACTGTTCCCGTTGGGCCAGTAACATTAAAACTGATTTGTTTAAAGTCAGGATTAAATTGAAAATCTGAAATTGAAGAGTTACTGCAGATTTCTACTTTAATGTTGCCGTAAGCGGCGAATTTTCTTGTTATTGGTTTTGTCGGCGCCATAAGCGGGTAATTGTCGATATTTGCATCCGTGATGACGTAGGGCGTGTCCCATATGCCCGAATTATCAATTTCTGTCGCATTGGGATATCTATCCTCGTATCCGCTCCAGTAGTTTCCGCCATTTGGATAATCATTGTCCCAAAAGTTGGCGTAACCTGCACTATAGTATTCCCAGTCGACATGTTTGGCGTTATCCACAAAGTTATTATGATAAAACGTGTTGTTTTCGGCGTAGGAGATGTATACGCCAGTTCCATAGTTTTCCATAATGTTATTTCCGATAATTTTGTTGAATTTACCATAGATGTCTATACCATGTGAATAATAGACGATGTTGTTATCGGTCACATTGGTAAGTGTTGCACTTAGTTCTATTCCGTAAATGCCTGGGCCTAAAATGTTATTTCCACTTATGGTACTGTAATATGCCAGCGAGAAAATTCTGATTCCACGCACATTATTTAAGAAATTATTTCCGCTAACAACTGTATAATTTGATTCTAAAATGTCGATGCCGATTACCTTATTTTTCAACAAAAGATTCTCAGAAATCGTGTTATTCCATGATTCGACAAGTTCAATTCCAGCCTCATTGTTATTTGTTATGTTATTTCCACTTATAGCAATGTTTGAGGACCATAAAAGTTTGATTCCACCGCTGAGAGGGTATGCCGAATCACCGTTTTCTGTAATGGTATTATTCAATATTGTGCAATTATGACAAGATATGAGCAGTACGCCTTGAAGATTTCTTTCTAAATCTAAATCCCTCACAGTAATGTTAGCGCATTCTCGAAGGATTACGGCGCCAGCATCTAAAGGAACAGCGGCATCTTTAATGTTATTCCAAAAGTATATGGGTTTTCCGTCAACCGTATTGGAAGCGTCCACGTCGTTATACGCCTCCGTTTCTCCTTCATT
>JAPDJO010000011.1 GCA_029259115.1 Thermoplasmatota archaeon
TCCGACCTCGTAAAGAAAGTTGGTTATGAAAATGTATGGATCCTAGGGGTGGAGAAAGATCCCTCGCCGTTATTATCGAATAGGATAATTGTCTTAGTACTCGGAAAGACGGGTAGCTTAAGAGTGGCATATCACTATGATGGTGCTATGATGAAAGAAACATCTGAGAAAGTTAAAAACAAAGACATCCTTCATAGAGGCAGAATAGGACGAAATGTTATAACTTCAGGCTTCCCTACATTGGATCTCCTCATGGAAGGCGGACTTCGCAGGTCGGAGATAACACTACTATTTGGACCTACTATGATCGGAAAATCCACTTTATTAAGGCAAATAAGCATTAAAGTGGCTGAAGAAGGTTATAATGTGCTCTACTTGGATCTTGAGAACTCTTTCGACCCATCAGTAGAAATAGATTTCTATGCAGTCGACGTTGCTCATGATTTAGTGGATGCATTTCAGCGTATAGATATTCGAAGACCAGACAGCCTAGAAGAGCTCAACAGACTTCTTAATCACCTGATTTATATGCGTAGATTTTATGATTTACTAATTGTTGACTGGATCGCGTATCATTTTTATCCACTAATAAGGATAGCTAACCCTGCGAAAAGAGGCTCGCTCTTAAGCCTCTTAGAGAATATTATCAAAAACCTACAGTGCTACGCCAATATTGCGAACAGCGCTGTAATAGTAGCAACAGGTACTAGGAGAACACCGGGTAACTATCCATCGCTTGGAGGAACTTCATTATATGAAGCAGCTCAAAGAATAATTAAGATCATGCCAACTGAAAATTGGGGGGTAAGGAGACTGAGCGTCACCAACAAGACTTTTCATCAATACTCTACATCTAAAGACACCTTGATGTATATCGGAAGCGATGGGAGAATTCGATTTATACCAGAGGGGAGGTAGATTGAGCTGCAAAAAGTCTGGTGAATATATTCCAGAGGAAGATGAACGATTTGATGAGAAGTATTCAGATTATCTCACCAGAGTCCTTTGGAAGATCGTATCTAAAGATAAAGATCCGGGTCTAAAACCTAGGAAGTCTGGATTGACTATACACGATAAACGCCTTGTTATAGATCCTACATACACCAAGTTGCTCATTGATAAGGCTGCTCGCAAAGTTGGTGGACACTCTTCATTAGCGAGGCTACTTAAAATTTCGAGGAAAACATTAAAATGCTATTATGAGGGACGCACAACGATTCCTCAGAAAATTTATCGGTGTTTATCAGAGATTGCGGGAATTAAAGTGCCTATTAAGAAGGAATTGTCACATAATTGGGGGCGACGCAAAGGAAGAAGTATCATGGCTGTTAGGAAAAGAGAGGCGCTTCGTAAGGAGAGATATATGAAGATGGCTGAGGAATTGGTTAAGGAAAAGCCCGAAGAACTTGCTGAATTAATGGGTAGGATGCTCGGAGATGGATCTATTACGAAGAAAAATCCGTGCTATTACTCCTCTAATCTTAAAGCTCACGAACGAATGGCGAAACTGGTGGAAAG
>JAPDJO010000039.1 GCA_029259115.1 Thermoplasmatota archaeon
TTCCCTACAAACAATTCTTGTTTTGAAGAAGCATTACCCCAACACCTTTAGGTTTGCTTTATCATAGATTTCCCTAAGCCTTTCAGGACTAAAATCTGTATAATGTCTAGCCAGAACGCTTCTGGGACTTTTGCCTTTCCAAAGCCAATATCCCGCTTTCCAGTTCCAATGCCCTTCGCAACAACTTTAAGTTCCCTTGCAGCCTCGGCTACCGGACCCTTCGCCTCAGCCTCTTCGTAGCCTTTCACGCTCCAAACTGTTTCAGGTCTCGACTGGACAATGAAGACGTTTTCCGGAAATGGTAAATCTCGGTCTATTGCCCACTCAATGTCTTGGGCTCTGCCATAATGCTCCTCAATCTTCTTGCCAAGCTCTGCCAGCTTCAATATTTCTTCATCGGTTAGACATGGAACCTCTTGCCTTTCAGGCGGAACTTCAGCGTGGATTGTTTCGCCAGTTTCTGGATCTCTAATATATTCAACTGTTTTCTTTGCTATTTTACGCTCAATAATCTGCATAGTGTTCTTGTCAACCGCGAAGTAGTCTGGTGTAACGGCGCCGGAAACAACAGACTCGCCGAGTCCCCAATTAGCTTCAATTACTATTTGATTTCTATCACCTGTGACTGGGTTGAGCGTGAACATTACGCCTGCAGCCTTGGCATTAACCATCTTCTGGACTCCAACGCTTATGAGAACGTCCTCATGCCTAAAGCCCTTCTGAGTCCGATAAAATATGGCTCTAGGCGTGAAAAGGCTTGACCAGCACTTGACAGTCTTCTCTAAAAGTTTATCCTCTCCGCTTACATTCAGATATGTTTCCTGCTGTCCAGCGAATGATGCATCTGGAAGGTCTTCTGCTGTCGCACTTGAGCGAACCGCGACAGACACGTTGGCAGCATTTGTCCTGTTGCAGAGTTCACGATACGCCCGCCTAATCTCTTCAGCCAAGTAATCAGGCATTGGAGTGGACTCTATTAGGGCTCTTATCTTCTTAGATGCCTCTTCATACTGTTTTGGATCGTTCTTGTCGGTTACCGTTTCCTCAATTATCTTGTAGATTTGCTGGGCTATGCCAGTCTCCTCAATGAATCGTTTATAGGCATAGGCAGTTATTGCGAAGCCTGGGGGAACCGGAATCCCAGCCTTAAGCATTTCCCCAAGATTCGCATTTTTTCCTCCTACAAGCGGAATATCCTCTCTTCCAAGCTCTTCAAACCACAAAATCAACTTTTGTTCTCTAACCTGCTCCGCTTTTTCTTCCATTTTTAAATTTCCTCCGTTTAATCCGGAGTCTTCTCAATTATTATCCTGCAAGGCATGGGAAGCTTGGCTTTCCCTCGCCTAAGAGCTTCCTTTGCAATGTTAATTCCATTTTCATTCACATTTACGGTTATTATTGCTTGATTAGGCTTGACACGCGCAGCCGTCCCTATAGGTTTTCCAAATGCCCTCCGCATTC
>JAPDJO010000066.1 GCA_029259115.1 Thermoplasmatota archaeon
GCCAGACTTGCCATCTACAGTTCCTTCGAAATAGATTTTACCTATCACATACCAGTCACCTTCAATTCCGGAGGGCCCAAACCATACCAGAAAGACGTCGTAAGATTCTCCTTCAAAGGTTCCTGTCCAAGTTGCAACTTCATCTCCAAGAAATCCCCAGTCCCACATTCTTATAATGCTAGGAGTATACTTCCAAGTTCCTGACGCAGCTATAGACGATATCGGCGGCTTCGCATACACTGTAGGCATAGACAGCATCGGCAAAAGCGCAACCATACATAATATGAACGATATCAATAATATCTTTTTCATTTCTTTTCACCTCCTTTATTTTTCGTCCTCTTCAGTTGCAACTTCATCTCCTTACAGCACAGGGCGAGGAAAAATAAATAGGCATTTTTCCCGTTTTTGAGAAAAAACATTAGGAAGAAAATACAAAAACCGGGATAATCGTTCTATTTTGATTTCATAACTTAACGTTTATGTATCTTTTGATTATATACTGTTTAATTTCTTCTTTCTCGTAAGATATACGTGCTTTCATTATCTTTCCTCCCCGCCCTCGCTCTCCCGGGAATATCCTTACCTCAATAACACCGCTTTTTTCCAGTTCCAGGATGGCCGGGCCCCGCGGCGTTCTTCTTCCATATATTCTTGATTTCGGAATTTCCGTGTTTTTTATAATTTGCATAAAGGTTCTCCAACCTGATTCTTCTATGGTTAGTTTCCGTCGCATGTAATCCTCCACAAAGGCCTTAGTTAAATATTCAAATACCTTTTGTGTACTATTCGTTTTGAACTCAAATTTTCTAGGTGGATAAATGGCAACTGTTACTGGGTTGGGCTGACATACTTTAAACTTTCCAAGCTCGTCGACATAAATGATTTTGGGGCTCATATGAAGAATGCCGCTCTCTGATGCTTTAACCCGTATTCTAATTGACTCGACTTTTTGGGATTTAATACATTTACCTCCTATGTCTATTGTGCCTTCTTCCAGCCTATATTTAGGCATTACATCGATTACCTTGAAATTGTTCGGAACGAGATTTTCAATTCTCACGAGCAGTCCAGGTTTCATCGCAACATTTGTCATGTCAATCCTAACTTCAAATGTCTCCCCAACTGTCACCTCCTTTGGCGCGGCAATGTAAGCTTGGATGTAAGCATGTTCGAATTTTTCTAGACCCATTGCCTTTTTGGAAGCTGACACTGCTCTGGTATAGGCTGCACGCATCGTTCTCGTCATCGGAGACGTCAGAAGGGCACTTTTGAGGACGGAGCTGTCAAGTTTTAATGCTACTGCTTCTATAAGAGCAAGCGAGCGAGCATAATGTACCTTTGCTTTTTGCGGTTCTCCTTGTTTTTCAAAT
>JAPDJO010000004.1 GCA_029259115.1 Thermoplasmatota archaeon
GTCGGGAAAAAGCACACTTGCAAAGTGTCTAGCAATGCTGATTCCACCTACTAAGGGAGACGTTTTTCTCCGAGGAGAATGCCTAACCAAACCAGGGGTAGATCTAAACAGGGCAAGAGCAAAGATAGGATTCGTGTTTCAGAATATTTTGCTTTTTCCTCACTTAACTGCTCTAGGAAATGTGGAGTTAGGTCTTAGACGTGTATTGAAAATGCCCAAAAAAGAGGCTAGAGAGCGTGCAATGCAAGCCTTAAAAGAGGTGCAGATGGACGAATGGGCAAATTATTATCCTGCTCAACTATCCGGGGGGCAGCAACAGAGAGTTGGAATAGCTAGGGCGCTTGCCATGGACCCTGAAATTATAATACTTGACGAGCCAACCTCAAACCTTGACCCGGAACTAACGGGAGAGGTCATAGATACACTGAGGGACTTAGCAAAAAAGGGAGTAACAATGCTTGTCATCAGCCATGAAATGGCATTTGCACGCGAAGTAGCAGATGAAATGATATTCTTTGAGGGAGGCAAAATAGTCGAGAGGGGACCACCAGAGCATTTCTTCACAAAGCCTTCTACCGACAGAGCCCGAAGGTTCATGGCGCGACTGATTAAGCGAACAAGGAGGGAACAAGCATAGCTGAGGGCAATCCAAGAGCGAGAAGTAAGCGTTACATTTCTCTATTAGCACAAATTATTCTGGTTGGACTAGTTATAGTAGGCGTAATAGTTGCCATTATGAATTTCTTTGGACCGCGATATACCGATATGCTTTTCAGAGGGTTCCTGCTAACGGTTCAAGTCACATTTTTCGGAGCGTCAATTGGACTCGTATTAGCAACTCTCCTTGCAATGGGCGACATTTATGGAGGAAAAATTGTTTCAACAATAGTTAACATATATGTAGAATTCTTCAGAGGAAGCCCCATAATTTCTCAGCTCTTCATAGGCTACTATGCCCTACCTAGCATGGTTAACGTACGTGTAGACCCAGTTATGATAGGATTTCTAATTTTTGCACTCAACAGCGCTGCATACCAAAAAGGGTACGTGAAAGGTGCAATAGAGTCGGTGTATAAAGAGCAGATGATGGCCGCGCTTTCTATAGGGCTTACAAAGATTCAAGCAATTAGATATGTAGTTCTTCCTCAAGCGATGAGATTGGTGATTCCGCCTTGGGGCAATGAGTTCTGTTCTCTTGGCAAGAGCACGGCAGCTTTGCTTGTACTTCCAGGTGTTTTGGATCTCGCTGGCGCCGCTAGAGCAATAGCCTCATGGACGTGGAAGCACCTAGAAGTGTATGGGCTTACAGCATTGATTTATCTTCTCTGGCTTAGCATTATGATGAAAATCCTAGA
>JAPDJO010000081.1 GCA_029259115.1 Thermoplasmatota archaeon
TAGAGAAAGAATTTGGAGAGAAATACAAGAAAGAGGAATAGCGAAATTTCCTCTCCCATGCTGGGGAAGAATACCAAACTTTCAAGGAGCAGAAAAGGCTGCAGAAAACCTAAGAAAACTTGAAGAATGGAGAAAGGCAAAGGTAATATTCGTTAGTCCAGATTCTCCTCAGCGAAAAGTTAGAGAAAACGCCCTAAAAGACGGAAAAATCCTTGTTATGGCATCTCCAAGACTCAAAAGAGGATTCCTAGTGATAAAGCCAGAAAAAGTTAGAGGCATGGAAGCCTACGCCTCAACCATTAAAGGAGCATTCCGCTACGCGGAACAAACCGAAGATTTTCCAAAGCCAGATTTAGTCGTAACTGGAAGCGTAGCCGTAGACGTTCACGGTAATAGGCTTGGAAAGGGCGGAGGCTACGGAGACCGCGAACTCGAAATCATAAGAGGTAGATTCGGAAAGGTTCCGGTCACCACAACGGTTCATGACATGCAAGTTGTTGATTCTGTTCCAAGCGAACCGCATGACCAGAAAGTAGACATCATTGTAACGCCAACAAGGACAATTAGGGTTAAATTCAATGATCTCAAATAGATGAGTAAAGTTCGAAATGTAGGCGCGTCTACTTGGAATTGGACCAACTAGCTAAGTGGATATGGCAAGTAGAAGAATGGGTAAAAACTGCTCCACCACATTATCAATTTCTAGGAGTCTTCTTCATCAGTTTCGTTGGCTCGTTATCAATAATCTTTCCTATTCCATATACGCTAGTTATATTGACCCTCGGAATCGCTGGTTTAAATCCCATTCTACTCACAGTTGCTGGTGGATTAGGCTCAGCCCTCGGAGAATTTTCCGGTTATGCGCTTGGCTATTATGGCGCAAGATTCATAAGTAAAGAAAGAAGACGTAAAATGAATTTTTTCGTTAAAATATTTGACAGATACGGGCCAATAGCAGTTTTCCTCTTCGCTTTAACTCCCCTTCCAGACGACCTACTCTTCATTCCACTCGGCATCCTTAGATATAAGTTCTGGAAAACATTCATTCCATGCCTAATCGGAAAATTCTTAATGTGCTTCACACTCGCCTATTTCGGAAAGCTCTTTGAAAACCTTGCAAGACTCATTTTTGGAGAAGAAGGAAGCTGGATAGGCATAACAATTACTATAGCTGCACTATTGATCATAGTCTATGTTCTGCTGAAAGTTGATTGGGAGGAAATATTCGAAAGATACGCCAAAAGAAAAGAGCCTAAACAAAATAATTTGTGAGAAAATCTTATGTGAATTGCAATTTTTCCAAATAATTTTCATTTCAAATTCAAAACATTTGAATGGCCTTTGCT
>JAPDJO010000063.1 GCA_029259115.1 Thermoplasmatota archaeon
TAAATCAACATGGACAAAGATTAACACGTGGTTTTCAACTCATCCGCCGACTTTTCAGCGAATCCTTCTGTTGAAAGAAATAGAAAAAGAGATAGAAAGCGGAAGATTTACGAGTAAACGTATATATGCTCACATCTAATGCTCAACTTTTAAGGCCACTTGAATATCGTGTAAAAACTTCTCGATTTCTCCAGCTTTCAAGTTGAAATTGTAGATTCCATCAATCCAAGAGCCGGCTAAATAGAGCAGAGCTTCATCTACTTCCTTTTTCAGATAAACTAGAAAGCATTTAGCCTTTAGATTTGCTCTTTTAATTAACATGAATGAGGCAAGTGCATTTTTAAATCTTGAAGCGTCAAGTTCAACTTTAGTGTCGATAACAATTTTTGGTTTTACACATTGGTCCTGCTTTTTACCTATGATTATGTCGGCTTCCATGCAATATTCTTCTTCATTCGGTTTTGAAATTCTACATTTTTCACCCCAGTAAACCTCAAATTTTTCCGGTATGGAGCATTTCTGCTTTAAAAGGCGGTAAACATATTCTTCGAAGGAGTATGCTCTAAACTTTCCGAAAAACTGGGCTAAGCCGATAACTTGTCTATTCTTCTCAATTAAGTCGAGGAAAAGGCAGAAATCCTCTATTTTTAGGCTTTTAATCCATTTGTAATATTGCCCTCGAAGTTTCTCTCCTACTGTTTTGCTTTTAGGCTTTTTAAGCAGTTCTTCAATGTAGTTTATTGGCTTCTTTAACCTTGCCATTTTGAATTTTCCTCACCATTTACTTTATAACTTTGAAGCATTAAAGGTGAAGTGGTCGAGGGAGAGCTTAAGCATGAAGGTTAAACTGTTAAGTTATACGCCTAACCCAGAAATTTTGTGCGCTGCAGCAGCCTTAACTTCCTCTAGACGAAGGGGGGCATCCGAAACTATTGAAGAGCTGGATTTGGAAAGGGCTAGACGTATCCTTAAACGGGTTATGAGTTATGGTCATTACTCAGTTATTGAACATGCTTCATTCACATTTAGCCTTGAAGGAGTTTCTAGAGCGCTTACCCACCAACTTGTTAGGCACAGGCTGGCTTCATACACCCAGCAAAGTCAACGTTATGTAACCTATGACACATTAGAACATTATGTAGTTCCAGAAACAATAAAACGAAACGAAGAGGCTAGAAAACTCTTTGAAGAAACCCTTGCGAAGATTTCGGAAACCTACC
>JAPDJO010000055.1 GCA_029259115.1 Thermoplasmatota archaeon
TGATTGGCACGGCGGAATAGAAAAGAATGCAGATAAATTTGCAGAAAGTTTCCTAGAAGCTTATAAAAAATTTCTAGCGACTTCGGTCTATGATATGTAATAGCACATAACCCTCTGCATTCTCTTTGGAACATCTTCCTGCATGGCAAGCTTCTTGATTATGTCCATTATATGAGGATGGAATTTAGCGATGTCCGTTATTGAAACTATGCCTACAAGCTTTCCCTTATCAACAACTGGAAGCTTCTTAATTTTCATTTCAAACATGAGTTTGACGGCGTCTTCCAATTCCATGTCCGGTTCAACTACAATGAGGGGCTGAGACATAATCTCCTCAACCCTAGTTTTCTTGGGGTCAGCTGCTCTGGCGACCACTCGCTTAAGCATGTCGCGTTCAGTCACTATTCCAACAGCCTTGTTTCCCTTAACAACTATTAGGCAGCCAATTTCATGCTTGTTCATCACTTGCGCGGCTCGCTTTACGCTGGCTCTATAGCTTATCGTGATTACGTCTGTTACCATTACGTCCTCAACTTTAAGCGGCATTGCAATCCCTCTAAAACACCCTTAAATTTAGCCTTTAACTTTTATAGCGGCTCAGCTATTAATTATTGCTAATCGAAAATCAGAATTCAAAATAAGCTAAAGGGAGCAAAAGTTGAAATTTACAAGAAGCCACGCGCTGCTGCTGATTGTAAGTTTAGGATTCAGCTTCATCCTAATATTCTCGACTCTTCTAAAGAAATCTGGAATTTCAAGTCTGCAACAAGTATTTTCCAGAATGGCGTTTTCGCTTCCTCTAATTTTCCTTTTGATAATGGGAAGAACAAAGCTAAAACTGGAAGATGCTGCACATTTTATGCTGAGAGGCTTGGTTTTTTCGGGTTTTCTGCTTTCGGCCCTGTCATCAATAGCATTTGGCTGCCCTGTTCCAGTAACAGTAGCCCTAGTTTACACGCAGCCCTTCTTTACGGCCATAATTTCTTTCATTTCCGGAAGAGAAAAACCATCAGTAAAGAAGCTTGTCATGGTTTTCGCCGGAATATTTGGCGCCTTTCTTGCGAGCGGATTATCCCCTCAACAAGTAGCTGAATTGAATATTAATCTGGGAATTTTACCGGCTCTTTTCGGAGGATTTCTCTAC
>JAPDJO010000025.1 GCA_029259115.1 Thermoplasmatota archaeon
ACCATGCCTTTCAGCAAATTTTTTAGCTTCTGGAGCCAATGGAACGACATCTATTTCAAAGCCTACATTGCTGGCTTTCGAAAGTTCATGTAGGCTCCATGCCAAGCCGTCGCTTGAATCTATAGAGGCTGAAGCTACGCCTGCTTCAGCCAATGCAAGTCCCTCATTCAGCCTAGCTCTAGGCATCAAAACCGAATCCACAAGTTTTTCTCTAATATCCTCTGAAGCCTCAAAATTTTCAAGAAGCACCTTCAATCCTGCTGCGGTTTTCCCGAAAAGGCCGGTAACAGCAACTATTTCGCCTGGCTCGGCGCCGCACCTACTTATGACAGCATCTTTCTTTGCTGTTCCATAAAGCATACATGCAATTATTAGGTCGCAAGCCTCGTTTGTATCTCCGCCGAGAATGTAGGCGCCATACTCGCGTGCACCAGCATTTAAGCCCTCTGCAATCTGCCCGATTACATTCTCATCCGTAAGCCTTTCTGGAATTCCAAGAGAAACAAGTAGGGCTTTAGGCTTAACTCCCTTAGCTGCAAAATCGCTAACATTCATCACAACAGCCTTCCTCGCAGCCTGCCAAAAACTCATACCAGGCGGAACATCCGTACACGCCACAAGCATATCAGTCTTCAAAACAGCCACAAGATCATTCCCAATTTCCACAGCAGAAACATCGTCACCGAAAGGAATAGTCATCTGCGGAGCCTCTTCAATCCTTGACAAAATTAACTCGATAATTTTTCTTTCAGTAAGCCCTTTAGTCAAGGTTTCTCAGCCCTAACAGACTAACTTAACCTATTTAAGAAGGAGAATATTTATGCATTTTAAGGTAAAAGAAAGCCCCGGTAGCTAAGCCCGGTTATAGCAGCGGCCTCGTAAGCCGCAGGTCGCGGGTTCAAATCCCGCCCGGGGCTCCATAACGCAGTCAATGGTTAGGTTTTTCAATAATCAAGCAAGAATGAATGAAATCTTGTGCTCAAGCCGTATGGTTTCCTTAAATCTCTTCCTTTTAATTCCATAAGAATGGTTTGGCGGGCCCGCGGGGATTTGAACCCCGGATCTCCGGCTTTCTTCGCGTGTGGTT
>JAPDJO010000060.1 GCA_029259115.1 Thermoplasmatota archaeon
TTGTTCTCACATATTTCGGTCTTTTAAAAGCCTTTGGCTGCAATTTCTCCCAGCTAATTATCATTTCTAGAACTGCAAACCATATGAAGAAGATGTAGAATGCTCTGCCTTTCCATGTAGCCTCAAAACTGTATCGAAAAGTGACATCTTGTAATAAATAGAGTATGAGGAATGGTGTTATAAAGGATATGAGAGGTAGAAGTTTTATCAGTGCTTCTTTATTCTCTCTCAGCTTCTCTTTTAGCATCATACCCTAGAATTCTGTGAACCTTACTTTTAAATCTTCTAGAAAAATTGATTTAAGCTGTCTCCTTTCACTCATTTTCAAGTTCAGATTCTTTCTCTTCATGAGCCTTAATTATTCTTTCTGTAACCTGCCTTGGTAATGTTATGTCTTCTCTCCTTTCTCTGGTTGGGCCTAGAACGACGAGTCCTCTTCCGTCAACTATTGTTATTTCATGCATTACTACGCTGTGAGGTGTCTGCCTCATCTTCTCAACGAGCAAGTATCTTCGTAGAACTCCGTTTCTAACGAATCTTCTGAAGCGGATAATTCCGTCCGCGATGTGTTCTACACCGAAGCCGAATGCATCGCTTGTCGTGATTGCATACTGACTTGTGACTATCATTGTGAAGTCCCATTTTGATAGCACCTTTTTTATAAAGTATGAGTATTTTCTAGCCATTGCTGGCTTGTCAAGCCAAAAGGCTGAAAGAGAATCAATAACTAGCCGTGCACGGCCGTAACCCAAACTCTTTTTCGCTTCAATAACTTTATCAACCAATTCTTCGATGTCCAAGCTTCGAAGAGACCACTTATCTTCTAATCCCATTAATGCATCGATTATTATTAGTCGGCCTTCTTCAATTGCGCGTTTGAAGTCGAAGCCGAATTGGGATGCTTGGGTGATTATGGATTCTCTGCTTTCCTCCGTGGTTACGAAGATGCAGACGTCTTTTTCGCGTATTCCTTGTCCAATGAAGTGTATGGAAATGATTGTTTTGCCTGTTCCCGGCTCGCCTGTGCATGCGACTAGGAAGCCTCGCGGTATTCCACCGGCTATCATATGGTCTACTTCAGG
>JAPDJO010000043.1 GCA_029259115.1 Thermoplasmatota archaeon
TCGGGGCGAATCCAGATCTATCGCTGACCCTTGCCTACAGGCTTCCGAATTTCATAATCCCAGCGTTAGCAACCCTAGCGGGTGCGGGGCTTTTCAGGATATCGTCGATGAATAAGGGCAAGTTTTATCGCATCTTATCGGCCACGTGTCTCATATTTTTCACGGCAGCGTTGGCCTCACAGAGCTACTCCGCCGTAATCCTACAAGAGAATTATCTCGGCTATCAATGGCTCTATCTTCCACAAGAGTATCAGCAGGCGATATGGATCAAGAGATATTCTATGGATTGTGTGATCTATGGCGATCTGAAGGTGAAGTATCTTCTCGGAGAATATCTGGGCTTGAAGGTGGATCCTGTCGGAGGTTATAGGCTTCTCAGGGGTGAAGGTCATGGATCTAAGAATCTCCTCTCAACCTACATGGCCATGACTAGAAACGGCTATCTCCTAGGACCATATGGGATCGAATTGCCAAGCGATTGGAATAGAAGATTATATATACATGATATCCTCTTCTCGAACCAATATACTACCGTATATCAACTATAATGAACGAGATACTACTTCTCAACGATTCCAACTATTAGAGGTGGCAAAAATATAAACTTAGGCAGATTTATAAAAAATATGTAATGATGCTGGATACAGGTCTTCTTAAAGCCTCCTCTGCGGAAGAGATCAGACGATATCTCAAAGATGTCATACATAGGTTAAAGATTAGAGGAGTCTGGCGTCATCTCGATCCTGCCATTAAGGGATGGTTAACCCTAGCATCAAAGTTGGAGAGCATAAAGTTTAGGAGCCGTGAGGTCTTATCCGTGCTCGTCAAGATCTTGAAGAGGATTAAATCGCTCCTAAGCTTCCCGAGATTAATGACTGAGATCGGGGTAAAGTATGCTTGGAATGCTTGGAGAATCGCTTCTAGCTGGGGTAATAGAGGTGCTGAGCGTTGGAAGAATGATAGAGCATATCAGTTCTACTGCGGGTTAACTGCGCTTCAATTATCGAGAATAGTTCCAGGAATGATCCATCCTGAGCTTAACGCCGTCAAGAATCT
>JAPDJO010000064.1 GCA_029259115.1 Thermoplasmatota archaeon
AGAAATAAGGGATGAAGGCCTAGAAGACTGGATTAAGAAGAATTATGGCTAGCCTATTTGCGGTCAAAGTATATGTTTTTGCCCTTAGCCGACAATGGAACCCCCATAATTACGCTTGCTTCAGGAAGCATGCCGAGCCTCTTCGCCGCCACGCCAATCCGATACATAATTCGATTATCAACATTAAGTATGCCAGCTGTCTTTACTGCGGAGCCTATGGCTATTCCTAAATCTAGAAGCTTGAATATGCAATTTGGCCCAATAAAGTCTTGACCCAACTCTTTCGCAGTTTCCTCAAATTCTTTACAGGATTTGTAGCCGCATCCTCCACAGTTTAGGCCGAAACTTTTGGTGCCCCTTACTCCTATGAGCACAACTACGTCGGAGTCATGCACATTTCTTGCGTCACGTGTAAATCCTGGAATCTGCCTTTCCTCCGCTATTTTCTCCATTTCAGCTGCTATTTTTTCTTTCTCTTCGCCATAAACAATTGCTGCTGTTACGTCGTCTATTCCGCCTGCTTTTGGAGCGGTTCTCGCCGATACAAGCATAAGCCTGGCCGTTTGGAGTATTGCTTCTTTTTCGGCGTCTAAACTATTTATTATAGGCATTAAATCTCCTCCTTTCCAAACAATATTTCATTGAACGTAATTAAGGTTGACTCTTCTAGAGGCCGGCTACCGTAGACTCTATGATGCCTTTTATAAGGTCTAAAACGTAGTCTAGCTGTCCAGCGTAAGCTGCAATTAGAAGCGAGGAGAATCCTAAAAGCAGAAGTAGTGAAGCTATCAACCTCTTTTCCAGCAGTTCCATACCTATCACTTCAAGTATTTCTCAATTTTACCTTTGATGTAGTCTTTGGGAACCGCGCCGATAATTCTATCAATTTCTTCTCCCTTCCTTAAGAAGACTATTGTGGGGATGCTGAAAACTCCGAATTTTGAGGCTGTCTTGGGATTTTCATCAACATTTAATTTTCCGAACGCAACCTTTCCAGCGTATTCCTCAGCCAGCTCCTCAATTATTGGCGATACG
>JAPDJO010000073.1 GCA_029259115.1 Thermoplasmatota archaeon
GCCATCGCGAGGAACTCTGTGACTTCTGGAGTTGTTCTGTTGGTCATTTTTTCCACTCCGCCCACCATGACAATGTCGTAAAGACCGGAGACTATGGCAAATATTGCGGCTCGTAGCGCTGCTCCTGAACTTGCGCAAGCGCATTCGGTTCTTGTGGCTGGTATTGGTAAAAGTCCGGTCCAGTCTGCGGCTGTCGCGCCAGTATGGCCTTGATGCTCGTAGGATTCGCCCATATGTCCAATAAATAGAGCTTGAATGTCCTTTTTAGGGTCTAGGTTTGGGCATCTTTCAAATGCTTCTTTTGCTGCTAGAGCGAATATTTCACGGGCATACAACCCTTCAAGTCTTCCAAATTTCGACAAACCTGCAGAAACAATTGATGCTAGAGGTTTACCCTTCAAATATGAACCTCCAAGATTGTGGTGGAGCTTGGAGATTATAGAAAAGCAGATTGTCCTTATAAACTTAACAATTTTTTCGTTTACTTCGCCTTCTCCTTATCATTATGAAAGCAAAAAGGGCTATGCACGCGATTAGTATAGTTATCAACGTTTCATAGAAGCCGAAAGTTTCCGCAAGCTGCGCATATGCCGACTTGAAATACCAGCCTAAAATGGCTAATATGAAATATCTAGGCAATGCTCCGAAAAATGTTAGAATCGTGAATTTAAGTGTATTGAAGCGTATAATTCCATATAAGAGCGAGATGGGTGAAAGCGGAATAACTGGTGCAAGTCTACAAATAAATAAAATTGCCTCGTCATATCTCATTCTCTCAAGTTTCCTCTGAATTTTTTCAACTTCCTCCCATGAAAAACCGAAGTATCCACCATACTTTTCGATGACTAGGCGGCCTCCAAAATAGGCTATTGTATAGGGTATAAATGCTCCTACTGTGGCGCCGAATGCTCCCCACAAGGCTATTAATGTAAACGATTTGAAGAAAACTTCCATGAGCGATGCTTCCGAGGGGATAAGCAGAAAACCAGCAGCCAGAGGAATAAGTGGAGAAGGAATAGGCGC
>JAPDJO010000057.1 GCA_029259115.1 Thermoplasmatota archaeon
GTTTCAAGGCAGCCAAAACAGCTTTGTAAGCGTCTATTTCTCCCCATCCATAATTTGGGTCCCATCCTTCCGGTCCCTTATCTTCCGCTGTTTCCAAAATTATTTCCTTAACTTGAAGCGGAGACAATTCGGGATTTGCCTCAAGAATCAGCGCAGCCAATCCTGAAACATGCGGTGCAGCCATGCTTGTTCCAGACATGGAAATTACTTCATCGGTTGCTTGCCCAGTTTCTGCAGCTTTAGCCCCAACTATATTTGTGCCTGGAGCGCAAACGTCAGGCTTTTTGGCTCCGTCCCCTCTTGGCCCTCGGCTTGAGTACTCCGCAATTACATCGTCATTTCGATTAATCGTGTTTCTATCGTCTAGGGCTGTTACGCATATTACGTCGTCGGCTACCGATGGCGCCATAAGAGTTTGGGAGTTAGGCCCTTCATTTCCCGCTGCTGCAACAACAACTATTCCATTTTCTACGGCTTGGTTGGCGGCTTGAGAAATGGCTGATGTTCCATCTGGATCTTCTATGTCTGAGCCTACGCTGAGATTTATGATACTGATATTATACTTTTCTTTGTTATCTATTACCCATTCTATTCCTTCGATGAGCTGATCTCCAAGATTAACTCCTCTTTCGCTTAAAATTTTGACATCTACAAGCTTGGCGTCTGGAGCAACTCCCACAAATTCTCCTATTGTTCCGCCAGTGCCCATGATTATACTTGCAACATGAGTGCCATGCCCATCCCTATCATCCGGATTAGTTACATGACTCACTGAGCCGCTGCAGTCAAATCCTGCAACAAACTTTCCGCGTAGAAACTCATGTTCATCGTCTACGCCGGTATCCAGAACGGCTACAACTATGTTCTTTCCAGTATAGCCTAGTTCCCAAGCTGTATTGGGCGAGTATATTAGTGAGCTTCTAGCCTTGATTGCTTTTACGCTGGTGTCTAAATGTGGATAGATATGCGGCTGAAGTTCAATCATGACAACGTTGGGTAGATTGG
>JAPDJO010000006.1 GCA_029259115.1 Thermoplasmatota archaeon
CTATCATGAGCTTCTCCTTGTAGGCTGGCAAGTCCAAAAAGCCATGTCCACTAATATTCATCAGTATAACCTTCTCTTCTCCAGCCTTTTCGAATTCTAATGCCTTGTCTATTCCAGCCCTAACGGCATAGCTTGACTCTGGAGCGATAAGCCACCCTTCGCTTTGCAGAAAAATCTTTGCAGCTTCGAAAATCGCCTTTTCATCTATTGGATAGGCTACAGCCTTAACTATGCCCAGATGCCTCAATAGGCTAATTATGGGTGCAGCTGCATGATAGCGTAGTCCATCAGCCTTTATCGGCGGCATCTCGGCTTTATGCCCCAAAGTATAAACCTTCAAAAGCGGCGTGTGCTCCGCAACATCAGCGAAGTCGTAGCGATATTCTCCCTTAACAAGGTTAGGCGCCGCTTCTGATTGGGCGGCTAGAAATTCGCATTCAAGTTTTCCCTTCAATACGTCGCCTACGAATGGCAGGGATACTCCGCCGAAGTTTGAGCCTCCGCCTAGACAGCCAATTATCAAGTCGGGCTTTTCATCAATGAGTTCAAACTGCTTTTTGGCTTCCAGCCCTATTATAGTCTGATGTAGGAGGACGTGGTTAAGGACGGAGCCTAAACAGTAAACGCTTCCTTCATGGCTGTCAGTATATTCGAGTCCTTCTGAAACGGCTATTCCAAGCGAACCTGGATGATTAGGATTTTCAGCCAGCAACCTCCTTCCGGTTTCCGTCTCCCTGCTTGGAGATGCATAAACTTTTCCGCCGTAAAGCTTCATTAGGGCTCTTCTGTCAACCTTCCAGTCATAGACTGAGCGTACCCAAAAGATTACGCAGTCTAGGTCCATTAGGCTGGCTGCATAGGCCAGAGCGGTTCCCCACTGTCCGGCGCCAGTCTCTGTTACAAGCGTGGTTTTGCCTTCCTCAGCCGCATAATAGGCCTGAGCCAATGCAGTGTTAACCTTGTGCGAGCCGGTCGGCGAGAGGTCTTCACGCTTATAGTAAAG